>JAZPZQ010000040.1:0-5004 GCA_045544765.1 Candidatus Nanosyncoccus sp. | reverse complement strand
GATTAAAACGTCGCGAGGTTTGTTGCCGTTTTGGGGGCCGATAATGCCGATTTCTTCAAACCAAATAGCGAGACCGGAAACAAAACCATGACCTTTGCCAAGATAGGTCTGGAGCATAGCGGTGGAGAATTTGCCTTTACTAAGAGAGATTTCGACGGCTTTTCTGACAACTGGGTCATTAGGGTCGAAGCGACGACCGAGATCACCCATGGCACCAGCTTCCGTGGTCATACCCTTGATTGCAACTTGCTGAGAGGTAACTTCGTCGTTGTATTCAGGTGGACGTTGAGCGCGTAAGAAATCAGTGACAGCATTGATGTCTTTATCGGAGGCAAAGGCACCCTGGATACGACGAGGCTTGCCCATCATTTCAGTAGTTAGAAGAAGCATATCGCCTTTACCAAGAAGCTTTTCGGCACCGCCCTGATCGAGCATGATACGAGAGTCCATCTGAGAACCGACAGCAAAGGCGATACGACCTGGGATGTTAGCCTTAATGAGACCAGTGATAACTTTGACTTCTGGACGCTGAGTAGCGAGGACAAGGTGGATACCGGCGGCGCGACCCTTCTGAGCAATACGAACAATGAGCATTTCAAGGTCTTTACCCGCCATCATCATGAGGTCAGCCATCTCGTCGATAACGATGACAATGTACGGCATTTTGCTACCCTTTTTCTCGTCACCGTCTGGAGCACTGGCAATCTTGGTGTTGTAGTCGCTGATGTTTTTGACTTTTTCTTCAGCCATCAAAGTATAGCGACGTTCCATTTCGCCGACGGCCCATTTCATAGCGGAGAGGGCTTTATCGGTTTGGGTGATGATAGGAGCGAGCAAATGCGGGATGTCTTGATACTGAGCCATCTCGACTTGCTTTGGATCGACGATGATAAGCTTCATATCGGATGGAGAGTTGCGATATAAAAGAGAGCTGATTAAAGTGTTGGTCATGACGGACTTACCAGAACCGGTGGTACCAGCGATGAGGAGGTGAGGCATTTTAGCGAGGTTCGCTATTACGGCGTGGCCAGAGATATCTTTACCGACCGCAAAGGCGAGCGGATTGTCAGTCTTTTTCCATTCAGACGATTCTAAAACACTTCGCATACGGACATCGGCGGAGCGAGCATTCGGAATTTCAACACCGACTGAGCGAGTGCCTGGGATTGGTGCTTCGATACGAATTTTATCAACGGCGAGGTTGAGGGCAAGCTCTTTGTCGCGCGCGAGAATTTTGGAGAGATTGACGCCTGCAGGGGGTTTCATGGTGTATTGAGTAACGCGAGGGCCAACGTTGGCGCCTTCCATCTCAACATCAATACCAAATTCGGCGAGAGTAGATTTGATGATATAGGCATTCTGCTGAATGTTGCCAGCGTCAGCTGGGGATTGTTTTTTCTCGAGGAGGTCAACAGATGGCATTTTCCAATCAGGATCAGAGACAGCGACGAGAGCGGTAGGCTCTTTGACTGGCTCAGGCTTGGCTGGGGTATGAATAGCGTTTTTGTGAAGGAGGCGACCGGAAGCTTTGGCTTGGGCTGGCTGGTCCTGAGTCGCGACACCAGAATTGACTTTGATTTCGAGATGACCAAGCTTCTTGGATTTTTGGGATTCTTCCCCTTCGGCTGTAGTGCGCTTACCGTTTTTGACGAGATTCTTGGTGCCTTTGAACATGGTGATAGGAGAAAGCTGAAGAATGAAAGCAGTAGTGAAAAAAATGAGAAGTATATAAATAAAGATGACGACGCCTTGGTTTAGGACGTTTGTCATGAGAGAGTTGAGCCATTTGCCGAGCTCGCCACCATTTGCCCAAATTGCTGCGATGCCAGAAATCCAGACAATCATTAGAAAACTGGCGATATAAACTGGAATAGCGACGCGATTATTCTCGCTTCGGAAAATTTTGATAGCTAAATAAGTAAGCAAGGCTGGGATAAAGTAGGTTGCAGCGCCGATGATATTCATGAAGAAATTGTGAACGGTATTCAAAACGGTACCGCCTTGTCCAAACCAAGTAATAACACAGAAAAAGGCTAGGGCAATCATAATGACGGCGATAGTTTGATGCCAAAAACCGCCGGGGAGTTCATGTTCGACGGGTGCTTCTTTGGTACGTCTCTTGGTTGAAGATCGTCGTTTGGTGGTTTTTCTTTTTCGATTAGCCATGCGTATATTATAGCACACTTTACAGAAAAGCACAAGAGGTATGAGCGACTTGGTACATTTAATTGTCAGGCAAGAGCTTGCGCAATTTGTGTTTGGCTGATGAGAAATAGGTTACTGAACGAGTATTTGGTTGCGCCGGAGAAGTTTATTGAGCGAATATATCCTGCAAAATTGACACAGGTGGCATTGTTTTAACAAAAAAATGGCTGGGATGGCAGGACTCGAACCTGCGAATGACGGGACCAAAACCCGTTGCCTTACCACTTGGCGACATCCCAGTGTATTCTTATGATACCACAAAAATGGTATAATTAAAAGATGATTAGAATTGTTGCTGGGGGAAAGAAAAATGCTTCGTGGGTGCTCGAGGCATGCGCCGAGTATGAGAAGAGGCTACGAAAACCATATGAGATTTCTTGGGAATTTGTTGAGGAAGAGAAGCTTTATAAAAGGTTGGAGGAGTGGCCGTTTTCTGGGCGCGACTACGTGATATGTTGCGATGAACGTGGGGAAAATATATCATCAGACGAATATTCTAGGTTGCTAGAAAAGGCTTTTGTGAATGGAAGAGAAGTAGTGGTTTTGATAGGGGGAGCGTATGGGTTTTCGGAATCCGTGAGAGAGAAGGCGGATTTTGTGTGGAGTTTTTCACGATTAGTGTTTCCACATATGTTGGCGCGCGTGATGGCGGTTGAGCAGACATATCGCGCTTCACAGATTGCAATTGGAGGCAAATATCACCACGAGTAATATTCATATGGTGATATATTTAAGATATGATATAATTGAAGTATGAAAATTTTGGGGATTGAAACGAGTTGTGATGAAACGGCTGCATCTGTAGTAGAAGATGGGGCGAAGATTTTGTCGAACGTGGTGGTGAGTCAGATTGATATTTTTGCGGAATATGGCGGGGTGATACCAGAGGTGGCGGCAAGGTCACATCTAGAAGCGATGATGCCGGTGATTGATAAAGCGCTGTCTGACGCTGGCTGCACTTGGGATGATATTGATGCAATTGCTGTGACGCATGCACCAGGGCTTCTCGGTTCGCTTCTCATTGGCACACTTACTGCGCGGACGCTGGCCATCTTACATAATAAACCACTGTATGCCGTGCATCACCTGAAGTCACATGTGTATGCTAATTGGCTGAAGGTGCCTGAATCTGAGAATTCTCCTCTTCGGAACGCTCCCTCAAGCCCATCGTTACGGGTTTCGGTCACTTCGCGTTTGCCACGTCGGCAAACATGCTCCTCAGAGGAGTATTCCTCAGATTCTTCGGCCCCACAGTTCCCTTTGTTTGCACTGGTGATTTCAGGTGGGCATACGCAGATACTACATATGCCAGGACATAATCAGTTCGAAATTGTCGGGACGACGAGAGATGATGCGGTGGGGGAGTGTTTTGATAAGGTGGCGAAGATACTGGGTCTTCCCTATCCTGGTGGGCCGGCAATTGCGAAGGCGGCTTTGAAGGGGGATGCGGAGAAATATAAATTGCCGCATCCGAAGATTGAGGAGTTAGATTTTTCATTTTCTGGGCTGAAGACGGCGGTTTTGCGAGCCGTGCAGAAGGAGGTGGGGGTGCCGATTTCGTTTCCTTCACATAAATTGAAGGAATTATTATCTGAGCAACAAGTTTGTGATTTTGCGGCGTCGTTTCAGAAGACTGCCGTGGATATATTGGTGGAAAAGCTCGAAAAAGCGATGGAGCAATTTCCTGACACCAAGTCGATAGTTGTCGCCGGAGGAGTAAGCGCGAATAGGGCGCTCAGAGATGTTTTACCGAATGCTTATTTCCCTGCTCCTTCGCTCTCTGGAGATAATGGGGCGATGGTGGCAGCAGCGTGCTACTACGAAATCCAGTCCGGTGTGAAGCCGGTGGATCCTTATAAGCTGAATATTTATCCGAGAATATCGATTGAAAACTAGAGTTTTTCGACTTTGCTAAAGTAGTAAGTGCCGTCGTTGGCTTTGTTGAAGACGAAGCGATACTGAGCGAAATCTTGGTAGTTCGATTCGTTAAGGGCAAAATCCTCGTTCCCTGAAACTGTCCCGCACACTTTTGCATCTTCGGCAAGCTTAAAAACGCCTGAAATATCTAGATATGATAAGTCACAATAGACATTACCGTCTTCTGCGTTTGATAGGGCAACCGCAACATAGACATAGGCGTTATTGTCTTCGATCGTGTATTTGTTTTTATAATGGAAGGTTTTGTATGACGAGGTTCCGCCACATCCACCAACGGGGTTCTCGTAGTAGAAATTATTAGTCGAATTGTATAGATAGGTATAACAGCTTTCTGACCCCTCATGAGATAGTTTTTCACCAAAAACTTCTTTATACCTTTTAGAAACAATATCACCATCTATTCCCTGAAGAGCTGTATTGCTGATGCTTTCCCTATATTCTGGCTGAACTCCTTCTGCCACCATATTACGTTCTTCTATACTAAGGTAACGGAATTGTGGTTTGAGCTCATTAATTACGTAGGCTATGCGATATGGTGCCTGGTTGAGATATCCAGTTTTATACAAATCAAAAATACTATTTGAATATCCACCAACAACAGTTCCTTTGTTTATAGTTGAATCCGTTTGAGTTGTATCGTGCAAAATGGCAATTTTATCGTCGAGGTCTTTTTTGAGAAGGGCATCGGTGATTTCGATTTCTTCGGTAGTGGTTGGTTCGTCTGGGGTGGTGGAAGATTGATTGTTATTTGGGGTTGGAGCTGGATTGGTTGGGGTAGTGAAATAGAGGTAGGCGAAGACAATTGCGGCGACGATACCGATGATAGCTAAAATAGCGAGGCACCAAATGAGAGGTTTATTA
>JAZPZQ010000038.1:0-3317 GCA_045544765.1 Candidatus Nanosyncoccus sp. | reverse complement strand
ACTCTTGCTTTTTTTCGCAAAGTGTGATATAATATAACCATAACTTTATCTGAAAAGGAGGGGTGAAAATGAATCACCAGATAAGTTACAAATTAAAACCGACCACAGAGTGGTCAACGATCGAAAAACTCATGCAAAACGACTTCGCAGTCTTTACGCACAATCCACTCACAGATGGGCTCGAAGAAGTTAAAAACGAGAAAATCAAGATTTACTGCATGAGTACAGGGCGAACTACAGTTGAGCCCTTAGTAGATCTCAAGGATTTTGACTACTATTATTGTATTTATAATGGTAGTCAACAACCGTCAGTGTTCATAAATGAAAGAAATATTATTATATATGAACACCGAATGGAAAACGACGCATAACAGCGTCAAATCAAAAGCAACTAGAGGAAAATCCCAGCGACTTTTATCAAAAAACTCATCCTCCTTTAGAGTTCATACCCTTAGGAGTCGTCCTCTAGCCCACTTACCCCCGAGATTTATCTCGGGGGGTTTTCTATGTCCCCCTTTCGTGGTATAATACCTCTATGCCCGGTTGGCGGAATTGGTAGACGCGCTAGCTTCAGGTGCTAGTGGTAGCAATGCTGTAAGAGTTCAAATCTCTTACCGGGCACCATCACGAAACAAAATTCTGGATCTTCGCGCTTAGGCGCGTTTTTTATTACCAATAAAACCGCACCAACCAACCAATTAGCTAACTTATTTCCTTAAAAACTTCGGCTTTACGATGTTAAAGTTAATCGCATTTTTCTGGAACGATTTCACCGCCAAGCTAATCGCCACCACCGCCGATACTACCACAATCGCAATCCCCACGCAAAACTCAGGAGTACTAATCGTACCAAATCCATTCCGAAGCATCAATGTTATCGGTGCCGTAAACGGGCAATAGGTAAAAAACTGTACAATTGCATTCGGCTCCGTCGCCATAAACATCTGCATAAAATACATCGGAAGCACCATCACAATAATTGCCGGACCGATAAACGATGAAGCGTCCCGCGCCGTTGATACTAGTGACCCCACGAATGTACAAACTCCCGCATAAAACACCGCCGACGCAACAAATAATATAATACTCAAAGTAATCGCCAACGGATCAACTTCGATTATCGACAGAATCCCCGCAATAAATCCCTGCTCACGATTCAAGAACACCAATGCTATAATCGGTATCACTAACACCACCATCTGAATAAACCCAAGTATGAGAAGTGCGATGATTTTCCCCACGATTAAATGTTTCGACGAAATTGACGTCAATATCATTTCACTGATTCGGTTTTCCTTTTCTTCCACCACAGTTAACAAAAATCTATTCCCACATAGTGCTATAAACATAAAGAACACCACGCCAATAAATAACGGAATCACTGCCTTGCCTAGTGCATTCGCGTCTTCCCCGCTTTGTGACAACTTATGATCTTCAATCTCATAGCCACCAGTAAGCGCCAACACATCTTCTGCCCCCACTCGCGAAGAGGCGTCCATCAATAATATCTGCTTCAAAATTTTCCCATCATTGTTGAAGATTTCCAGCCCCTCCGAGATATGGTAAAACTCTGCCTTCTTGCTCTCTACAAAATCCGCCGGAATATAATAATATAAATCCACCTCACCATTTTTCACCATTTCCGCACCTTCTTCACGACCGCCTTTAATCAAATACGGCACTTCTTTAGATAGCACCCCCGCTTCATCCGTAATCGCAATTTTCGTTCCCTCATCGAAAATCGGTTCCGTATCTACGCTTGCTGAAGAAATAAAACTCACAAAATACAACACGCCAATCAGTAATGGAATCAGCAAAGTCGCCGCCCAAAAAGCCGGTTTTTTAATTTGCCTCACAATTTCAAATTTAGCAACACGTAATATTTGACTACTCATGATTCTCTCCATATACATCCACGAAGATTTGGTCCAGACTCTTTCCGCCAAACTCCTTCTTTATGTCCTTTATCGTACCGTAAGCTCGCGCCGTACCGTCTTTTAACAGCAACGCCCGATCGCAAAATCTTTCCACCTCATCCATATAGTGTGTCACCATGATAATCGAAGCACCTTTTTCGTGATGTTCTTCGATAATCTCCATCAGTAACCTTCGATTAATCGGGTCGAATCCCTTCGTCGGTTCATCCAAAATCAAGAGTTTCGGATTATTCATAATTGTAATTCCAAGCTGAATTTTCTGTTGTTGACCACCCGACAGTTTATCAATCCGAAGATTCTCCTTATCGGCTAATCCAACCCGTTTTAGATACCTTCGACTCCAACCCTCCGCATCCTTTACGCCTTTTAATTTACCAAAATACCTCATCATATCCATCACAGTCTCTTTACGGTAAAGCCCCCTTTCTTCTGGTAAATACCCCACCGTCACATTCGAATCTTCCGGGTTAAATTTCTTCCCGTCTACCAATAACTCTCCACCCGTCGGTTCATAAAACCCGAGCAGCGCCCGAATCGTCGTCGTTTTACCCGACCCGTTCGAGCCTAAGAGTCCAAATATCTCCCCCTTCCCCACCGTAAACGACAAATCTTTTATTAATACCTTACCGTCAAAAGCCATCTTGAAATGACTTATCTCTACCATGTTCTTCATACTATGATTATAGCACTTTTTCAAGTGCTCGATGCACCTTCCCAGCATCTTTTGAAATCAACTTCACTCTCGCCCGAATCTCATTTTCACCAATTTCAATCGCTCGCGAGAGTGCCGGGTCATTCCGCATCGGCCCAAAGAACTCCACAAATCTCGCAAGTTCCCCCTCCGTTCGCGCTAGTCTCCCGATTAGCATCGGATAATCACTCAAAGTTTTATCTCCACCCGTTTTCTTCACTAGTTCCCAATTATCGCACAGCCAACCAAACGCCCTCTCCCGCGCCTTAAAATTCCTATACAAATACACAAACAAGTATAATTGGTCCTGCGACTTCACCGTCTCATAATCACCAAGTAAAGCCAGCAATTTCTCAATCTGCTTTTCATCGCGCACCATACACGCTGCCGCGAGATAATCAAACTTCACATCCGGATCCGCCACCGTTTTGTATTTCTCCAAATACTCATCCACTACTTCCGGCTCCAGATAAACTTTAGCCGCCAAAATATCGCTCCGGATTTCTTTATCCATTTTATTATAATCGTCATCATACATTTTAGCCAACTCATTCAAACGTTTCTTATCTTCCGCAAAATAATCCAGCGCCAACAAATTCGCCCTTAATCTAATCATATCCTCTTCATCACTCTTACGCGTCACCAGCCCCACCTCATCCAGCTTCCCATCAACCAATTTCAATACGTAT
>JAZPZQ010000037.1:0-1555 GCA_045544765.1 Candidatus Nanosyncoccus sp. | reverse complement strand
CCGAACCCAAAGGTAAATTCGCCAAATGGCTCAAAGATTTTCTTGCGTTCAAAGTCATGTGGATTGAGCCTATCTTGAAGGTTGTTTACTATATTGCGACCATTTTCATTATTCTCTTTTCATTCACATATTTGACGCTAGGCGGTACAGGTATCTTGCTATTCTTCCTCACCCTTATCCTTGGCCCAGTCCTAATTCGTATCGTCTACGAAATGACCATGATGTTCATCATGATTTGGCACAACACCCAAGAAATCGCCGACAATACCAAGAAAAAATAGGCATACAACAACAATTTCCCCTCCACATGGAGGGGATTTTTGTGCGCAAAATCAAATTATATGATATAATACGTTGTATGGCGCTGTAGCTCAGTTGGTAGAGCAGAGGCCTGAAGAGCCTTGTGTCACTGGTTCAAGTCCAGTCGGAACCACCAACACCGAATGCTTCGCATTCACGTCAGCCTTATCTTGGGCCGGTAGCTCAGCTGGTTAGAGCACGGGCCTTTTAAGCCCGGTGTCGAGGGTTCGAGCCCCTCCCGGCTCACCAATATAAGGCTTGGGCGGTTAGCTCAGTTGGCTAGAGCGCGTCTTTGACGTAGACGAGGTCACAGGTTCGACTCCTGTATCGCCCACCATCTAAAAATAAACTCCCTACGGGAGTTATTCTTATATGGTATAATTAAAGACATGAAAGTAAACACTTCGCCGATTTCCGGCACCCAAGAACTCCTACCAAATACACAAGCTATTTTTAATAGCCTCAAATCCAAAATCGCCCAGGTCTACCATAACCATGGCTACCAGGAAATCGAAACCCCCACCATCGAACGTACCGAAATCTTGCTCGCCAAAGCTGGCGGCGACACCGAGAAACAAATCTACAAACTCATCAAGACCGGAGACAAATCCATCGAATCCGCCGATCAAGCTCTACGATTCGACCACACTGTCCCTCTAGCTCGCTATGTAGTCGAGCACGAAAACGATTTACAGTTTCCTTTCAAAGTAGCTCAACTCGGTACTAACTTTCGCGGCGAGCGCGCCCAGAAAGGTCGTTTCCGTGAGTTTTACCAATGCGACATCGACATCATTGGTCGTAACACCTTATCCCTAGCCTACGACGCTGATGTCATCTCAACTCTACTCGACACCTACCAAAGCTTCGAGCTCGGCACTCCAGTTCTCGCCCGCATCAACAACCGCAAAATCATTTCCGGTCTCATCAATCATCTTAATCTATCCGATAGGTCCACCGAAATCATCAGCATCATCGACCACTCCGAGAAAGTTACTGCGGAGCAAACCAAATTCGCCCTCGAAGAGTTAGAGCTACCCAAAGACCAAGTCAAGACATTCCTTGAGTTCATCAACCTCCACGGTCCCCGTTCTGTCGTAATCAAAGAACTTGCCAATCTCGAAATCGACAACCCCACCTTCCGCGAAGGCCTCACCGAACTTGATCAGGCCCTCTATTACCTCGAAGCCCTTGGGTTCGAAAATCAAATCGAAGCCGACATGAAAATCGTCCGCGGTCTCGATTATTACACCGGCAC
>JAZPZQ010000036.1:0-6381 GCA_045544765.1 Candidatus Nanosyncoccus sp. | reverse complement strand
GGATGGCCTGCGGTGTCAGGGTGGCCTGAAAGTCGAGGCCCAATTCGTTGAACATCCTGAGGGCGGCCTGATTCGCCCACGAGCTGCCACCCTCACGAATCAGCACCTCATAACTCGCATCCGAGGCCCGCTCGAGCAGCACCTCACCCTGCATCAACACAGCCCCATCCGCCTCAAGGCGTGCCGTGTGGCGGTCGGCATTGAATCGACGCGCCGTTTCGGGGTCACGGGCGCATCCGAAGAGGTCATCATTGCGACGCGAGGCGGGCAGCTTTAGGCGCAACTTTCGCCCCTCGCGGTGGGCCGACACTTCACCCAGACGGCTCAAATCGAGCTTCGGGAGTGCAATCTTCGAAGTGGCTAAATCACAGCACGTTTGGTCGATAAAGAGTCTCATTGCATACCATTTTTTCGGGTGGGACAAAGGGTCAGCTCAAAGCAGGTGAACAACCCATCACACAAAATCTCCAGCTCGTCGTTCACCACCTCCATCGGCTCATAGACCCCGTCGCAAAGCATCCAGACCTGCTCGGCCGACAACAGCTCCTTCAGACCCTGCATCATCTCCTCGCTCTCGAGGGCCGATTGCAGGACGATGCACGCACGGGATTCACAACGCACCACCTCGCTACCCGTATCGCTGTCGATGCGCTCCTTTTCAACGGTGAGGCGTTTTGCCTTCACAAGGGGAAAGGTGTACTGCTCAAGCGAGCCACGCGAGGAGTGCCAGGCGACACGGCAACCTCCTTCGAGGGGGCGGGTCAGGGTGTAGCCGACTACGGCCGTGGGTGAACCATCGACCACGATGCGGGTGGCATCGGGATAATCGGCAGCATCGAGGCGGAAGCGGAAGAGGCCCGTACCAGGGACGATGAACGAGGAGGTGGAGATTGTTCCATCGCGGTGGGTGACAACGAGTTGCAACGGTTGGGGCGGGCCGGAGAGGAAGGTCAGTTCATCCATCTCGTTTGCGGCCAGCAGTCGCTCGGTGGGGAGGGTGGTCAATAGGGCGGTCGGCTCCTCGTTGTCCTGCGCCGGACGATAGATGATTGTGGGCGAGGTGATGCGTTCGCTCGCGCTCACCGCCACGAGGGTCAGCATCAGCTGGCGGTCCGAGCCAATCTCGACGGCACTGCCCGCAAGGGGAATTTTGAACCGAACACGCCGTGCCAGGTAGGGGGCCACATCGAAGGTGACGGAGCTTTGATTGACAAATCGTTTGATGCCGATAATGCCGTGTGAAGAGAGGTGTAACTGCACCTCCATCACGGGGTCGGTAATCTCGGTGATGGTACACCACATCGGCTGCCCGGTGGGGGCATAGGAGGGGGGAAGGGATTCAAAATGCATAAAAAAAGGTAGAAGAGGTAAGACAAAAAAGGGGGCAAAATGAAGCAACGGGCGAAAAAAGATGAAACCCCCGAAAAGCGCGAAAAAGATGTCGATAAAACGACGAAAAGATGTCAATAAGTTTTGATAACTCCCCGTAGAAGATTGTTTGTCAGCCGCTTAAAGATTGTTGATAATTACGGCTCGGGGCTGTTGATTGTCGATTGACAGTGCAAATATACAACGGCCGATACCCCCTTGTCAAGAGGTTTTTTCACTTTTTCTAAATTTTATGGAAAAAAATTCCGATTTTTGTGTACTTTTGCACTACAAACCAAATTCTGTTTCAACTTTTATGGACGATGGCTCTTGTTACACGGATAGTTGCAGCCTTGCGAATCTTCGCAAAGCCGAGCCGCTGTGGTGTTAAGCACGGGATGCTTCCCCGCGCCGAGCTTTCGTATGCCTTATTGAAACTGCACGCACGTCGCCTGCTCGAGGCGATGATTCTCTCACTCGATAAAACTTGTTGGGATGCGGGAGTAAAGATTGCCCCTGTTCCCAATCCCGGCTGAAGAGGTTAGCGGCCCCACGAACGAGGGTCGCCGTCACTGGATGCGAATAAACCAAAGTACACGCAACATTACAGAGCGAACCTTTGCCATGATTACCATCTACCTCAAGCAATACAACAAGATTATCCGCAACGCCGACACCCGCCTCTTCGACGAGTTGGGTTACGATGATATTCTCTGGATTGACATGATGCAACCCACCATCAAGGAGCAGCGTGCCGTCGAGAACTTCATCGAAATCAACCTCCAATCGCGCCAGCAGGTCGAGGAGATTGAGTCCACCTCGAAATACTCCGAGAACGAGAACGCCATTATCTCGAACTCGAACTTCTTCATTCCCACGGGCGATTCGTTCCTCGTCGAACCGATGTCGTTCATCATCTCGAACGAGGGTGTGCTGGTCTCGGTGCGCAACACCGAGTCGCGCACCTTCCGCGAGACGGAGAAGCGTTTGCAGATGAACTACCGCAACTACGCGACGGGCTACCACCTCTTCATCTCGCTGCTGGAGGTGCGCATCGACTTCGATGCCGACCTCGTGGAGTTGGTCGCCAAACAGGTGGCCACCCTCTCGAAGGATATTACGTCGGAGGACTCGATTGATAAGGAGATTCTGCACCGCATCAGTGCCTTGCAGGAGAGTACGATGTCGCTGCGCGAGAACATCTTCGACCGCCAGCGTGTCCTCTCGGGCATCTTGCGCTCGGAGCGATTCCCCCACGATATCTACCCCCGTCTGCAACTGATGATTAAGGACGTGAACTCGCTTATCAGCCATGCCGACTTCTCGACCCAGCGTCTGGACTACATCCAGGATGCCGCCCTCGGTCTTATCAACATCGAGCAGAACGAAATCGTCAAAATCTTCTCGGTGGTAACCGTGATTTTCATGCCTGCGACGCTCATCGCCTCTATGTATGGTATGAACTTCAAGGTGATGCCCGAGCTGGATTGGCAACTGACCCTCTCAAACGGCTGGACCCTGCCCCTGGGTTACATCTTTGCCGTCTGCCTGATGCTGCTCTGTTCGGGCCTTACGATATGGTATTTCAAATACAAGAAATGGTTGTAATAAACACCCCAAAAACCCGTCTTGTACATCATCAAAAAAATGGAAATACCCTCATCAGATGTTTTCTGATGAGGGTAAAATTATAAAATTGGATTTGTTAGATGGCTCTTTGTTATGCAATATAACCTTTAATATCCAAAATCAATACTCAAGATTTTTGCAGGTTGGTTGAGTTTGACTTTATAGAGCATTTTGCGACTTGAAATTTCCAGCAAAGTGGGTCTATCTCTATTTTTTGAAACAACTAAAATATAATATTCACCATAAGGAAGCTGAAATTCGTATTTGCCAGATTCATCAATCAACGCAATATCCTCAAAGGTATCTATAGATTTCATGTATTGATCCAAACACTCTTTATCCAATCTATCCAAGTTATCTTTGTCAGAAACACTCCATGATGTAAATAAAGACAGGTAACCTTTAGGCACGTCCGGATCATTTTTCACTTCCAAATACTTAACATATTGCTCAGCATAAGCCTCATATGCATCCCAGCTCACCTTTTTAAGGTAGCGATTGTTTTGGGATGACAATACATAGACCTCAGCTCCAGCATCCGCGCGGTATCCAACATAATCATTATGCTTATACCGAACAAAACCTTTTAATTTGCACTCTTGCGCATTGGCGCTTAATGCGAACAGCACAAACAGCAATAATACACTCTTTTTCATAATCTATATGTTTAAGAATTAATTGGGATTAGATTTATTCTAGAAATAACAAAAGCGTGAATTGGTCATCCACGCTTCGAAAGTACTTCCACATACTCACAAACAAGACAAACACAACCCACGCCGTACGCGTGCGTTTATGCTTACTGCTATGTTTGTGTACTCTAAAATTGTGGAAGTTTCTCGAAGCATCAACAATAGCCTAACGCCATTTAATATGTAAATTATTTTATCTCATATTCACGATTTGCTCTATCAGTTCATCAATCATTTCATTTTATGATATTTTTTCGGCGAGCGACGTCTTCATTAAAAGCCTTAACATCAGCATCAAATATATTCCAACATTTCATTAATCCCCTTAACTCTCTTTTTAACGCATCTTGAAGGGACGGCATCCACTCTTTCTTATGATTCTTTACAACTAAATATAGTTGCAACTTCAATTCTTCCAAATTTATTCCTGCAAAAGATGCAGGCAGCTCTTGAAAAATATCTTTATTACGCTTGATTAATGCTACAGTTAAGGCAATTATCGAGTCTCTAAACTTGTCATGAACAGAGCGCAAATATCGACTAGAAGCATCCGTTTCTTCACTCTGATTGGGGGCCGATGTTTTGGCCTCGATAATCCTTAAAATCGTTTGATCCGGTGAGTCTAATTTAATTGCAAATTCTGCCTTTTTCATTCCGGTTATACTACTAATTGATTGAGATTTTTCAAAATAAAAAGTAGCATTATCCTCTAAAATGAAATCCATATCGGACTCTCTGACAACTATATTCATAAATCAATCTCCTCTTCGTATAAACGTATAGATTCATCAACAATGGGATTTTCCGGCATTTCTCGCCGCAAATCAGACTCAATATATTTATCGTCTCCTAACAACGAAATAACAGGAATAGATTGATTATACTTATGAGCCAATATATATAACTTCTTTATCACAAAATACGAGTGTGTCGAAATAAAGAATTGTAACCCGTTTTTTGATAGCAGGTGTATAATATCCATAAGCTTACTTATCAACTCCGGGTGTAGGTTAGCTTCAGGCTCATCAATAAATATAACCGATCCTTTGGACAAATAGTGATTGCCCAATAACGCGTCAAGAATGGCAAGTTTCTTTACACCTTCTGCGGTTACATTAATGCTAAAAACTCTTTTTGAAGAATCTTTAAAAACCCAATCCTTCAATGTGGGGTCATACTCGATTTTACCTCCTATATGAGAAAGCAATTGTTGTCTAGCGTCAGAAAAAAAGGCATAATTACGCCCCTTATGTGAGGGGGTTAAAGCATTAGCTAAATCAAGATACGTATCATCGTAACCAAAATAATTAAACCGATCCCCTCGCGTTTCTTTGATTATTGATTGGATTGACAAAATTTCTTTTGCTGGCAAAAAAATGGAGTTAATAGGTGTTGGACGAATTGAATTTTCGCAAGACGTAATCGATTTAATAGTAGTCGATCCAAAAGAATATATCAATTTTTCATCTTGATTTACCCCAACAGCAACCTCTAATCTATTGCTCCCTTTGCGAACGAGATCGCCAATTTTCTCCGCTTGAAATGTCCAATGCAGTTTATCATGTAATAGCTCGGAGATATTACGAGTTTCCTTTCCTCTTTGATATTGCTCAGATGCCTTTAATGTTGCATATAGGGCTTTAAGCAAAAAAGTTTTGCCACTTCCATTTTTGCCAATTATCAGATTAATACAACCTGTTTTTTTTATATCCACACCGGCAATTGGGCCAAAATTAGCTATTTGATAATTCGTAATCATACCTTTCGCTTTTTCTATCATACAAATGTAGGCAAAAGATTTCAAATATAGCACCAAAAATCAAATAATTTATTAGATCATCTTCATTCTAAAGAAAAGGCGGCTGTCTAACAAGTCAAATTTTAACGATTTCACCCCCGCCAGAAATGCATCTGACGGGGGTGATTTTCATTTTTGAAGACTTGTTAGACAGCCCGCCCTTTTATTGTATTGTCGAGGTCGCAGTTTCGAGCTAATTCATCGAGGCCGTTTCGGCCGATTTCGTGCGGACGACAATCGCGCCATTACCACCTCTTACGCCATACATCGCGGCATCCTTCATCACAACCACATAGGCCACCTGATTGAGGTGGATATGGTCGATGGACTTCACCTCAACCTCATCAACGATGTAGAGCGGTGCGCTGTTTTCGTGATAGGCGGCACCGCGAATCGACACCTGATAGGTTCCCGTTTCAAAATCCTCCGTCACGGTCAGACCCGGTATCATGCCCGAAAGAGCCGACAAAATATCCGTACAACCGGTTGCCAGCAGCTCGGCACCCGTGATGCGGCTGTTGTAGCCCACATACTCGCGCTGGCCGACATAGCCCATGCCGTAGTCGAGCAGCGACTGCGACTCCTCACTCTCGAATTTATCGACATCGTAGATGCGAATCTTCATGCTGCGCTTGCCATTGACGGGAATCAGGTAATCCTGCTTCTCGTAGCGGATGTGGAGCGTATCGTTAGGCTGCACATTCGTCAAGCCGAAACGCCCCTTGCGGTCGGTCTGCGCATATTTATCGGGATTTGAGACATAGATGCGGACGTTACGAGCCGGCTTGCCATCGTGGCCGAGCAACAATCCGTTGAAGGGGACCGGTTCGTTTTGTGCCGAAGCCGACAAAGCGACCAACAGCAGTGAGAATAGGCTAAAAATTGTCTTCATAG
>JAZPZQ010000035.1:0-33647 GCA_045544765.1 Candidatus Nanosyncoccus sp. | reverse complement strand
TTACCAGCAGGTAAGACCAGTAATACCAGTACCGACATGGGCTACTATGGCGAGATTAACTATACTTGGGTTAGTGAAGGATTGGCTCAAAACTATGTTACTGGTACCGGTACTGCCACATATAATCCAGACGATAGTACCGGCTGGATTAACATCCGAAACAATCCTATGTACATGGTGGCAGCAGGGTATAAGAACGGTACCTCAGCGCCTACTCAATTAAGTACTTATGGTAGGTATTGGACTAACACAGTCTATAGTAGCACCACCGCATACGCTCCTTATGTCACTACCTCTAATCTTTCTCCTACTTATTACAGCACTTCAAGCACGGTGCGTGGCAGAGGTATGTCTATCCGCTGCATCGCCCGCCAAGTCAACACTGGATCTACTACCGTGACCTTTGACAAGAACGCCACTGATGCTACCGGTACCATGGGTAGTGAGACCTACTCCGCTAACACTCTTAACACTCTGCCTACCAATGGCTTCACCAGGACCGGCTACGCTTTCAATAGCTGGAACACTGAGTCTGACGGTAGCGGCACTTCCTACGCTGATGCTGGTCAGTTCTACGCTAAGACTGGTACCGAGACCACTAGCGTCACTCTCTACGCCCAGTGGGATAAGACCTACACCATTACCTTCAGCATTGGCGCCAACGCCACCGGCATCTACTTTGATGGTACTACCTATACCAATGGTCAGACTACTCAAGCGATAGAAAGCAAAACTTACCAAATCTCTGGTGTCTTCCCGACTAAATACGGCTTAGGTAGTTGGTCTACCACTGCTGGTACTATAGCAAATTCATCTGCTCCCACTACTACCTATACCGTAGTGAGCGACGCCACTATTACAGTTACAGGCCAGGAGGCTACCACGAGTATCACTACCCTCACCGTCCCCACCGACCCAGTCTCTAGTAACTGTAAGAACGAAGCTGTCACTCCACAACTCGTCTATGACCCGCGTGATAATGAGGCTTACTATGTAGCCAGGCTCTGTGATGGCAACATTTGGATGCTGGACAACTTAAGATTAGACCTTACGAGCTCCACCGTGATAAACGCACTTAGTTCCTCTAACACCAATGCTACCGACGCCCAGCTCGCCTACCTCAAAGGCACCAGCACTGGTACTACTTCGGACCAATATGCTACCGCTGGCCTCTCCGCTTCCGAATGGAATAGTAGTTACAGTTACTCCGTCCCTCAGGCCGCCGCTAGATGGAAAGACGACATCGCTCCTGTCACCCTTGGGCTTGGCAGTGGTAAAGTAGGCGTTTATTACAACTACTGTGCTACTTCTGCCGGTACCTACTGTTGGGGTAATGGTACCAGCTACACCGGCTCCCCCACCACTGATCCCAATACTAGCTCCTACCGCGACATAGAGGGTGACATCTGTCCCGCTGGTTGGCACTTACCAAATTATACCGGTGAATTCGCCGCCCTCGTTTCGACTTATAGCGGTGGTGGTACCCTAGGCGGTGACACGGTATTATCATATGCAGTAGCCCATAACACCGCCCTTTCTACTCCCTTGTCGGGCTACCTTAATAGTGGCAGTTCGCGGTACTACCTCGGTACGGGCGGCTACTTCTGGAATTCTACTTGGTACGATACCTACTCTATGTACACTCGCACCGTCTACGCTACAAGCGTCGGCGGCGGCAGCTACAGTCGCATCATCGGCCAATCTCTTCGTTGCATACTAGGTAGCGTATAGATTTTATCTAATTTGGCTCGCTTTATCTTATCTTACCCCCTTTTCCCGGATTGACCATCTTCACAGCTACCATATATAATACAGATATCCCCAATGGGGACGGGAACAATAGATAGTAGACAGTCTAAACCTAATAACCAGCCAGACCGTAAGACGGCAGTGCAGATAAGAGACAAACATCTCTTTAGTGCACTGCTGTTTTTGTAGTCTCGCGGAAAGGAGAAGCAATGAAGTGGAATAACAATATGACGGTATATGCAGACCGGGGAGAGGTAGTACAATCCCCACAGGAAGAAACATATGCTCTGGCGGAAGAAATGGCATTTTTGGATAATATCCGGGCAGGACTTACCCTGCAGTCACTCAGGAACACGACACTTTTGGCACAGGCAGCAATTGAGCCGATGCAGAGATTCCCGGAGTTCAGGGAAATATTCCACTCTCTCGTAGCGGAATATGCAAAAACTGCCTCAGATATCATCCAGTGGAGGTAAGAAGAAATGAGGGTAATAGCAAATATTATTATGTTTTCCGGGGGAGCGGTAGTACTAATCTATATCGTATATTTTATCTATATGGCGATACGGGAAACCCGGGAGGCTAAGGTAAAGTACCGGGAGAACAACTACACAAGTCAGCCGGAACATAGGGTAGTAGCTTATAGCACTAACCCAAAATACCGGGAATGCCGGAGAATGGCAAAGAAGAGCCTAATAATGGATCTTTGTGCCCTTAAAACGTACCGGAAGATGGCGGATTTGGAAAAGGAAATCTTAAGACACAGATAAAAAAGGGCAATCATTAAAGGAAAAATAGCCAGACTGAAAACAGCAGTGCAGGGAGAGTATTACTACCAGCACTGCTGTTTTTGACGGAAAGGAGATTTCGATGGCAACAACAGATTTAAAGGTAATGGTGAAACAAGCCTTGGAAAAGGATGCAGTATTTTTTGATGAGGCAGTCACCAGGCTTACAGATCTCAGGTTTTACATCAGTCGGTTTAATGCCAACTATGATGACCTGATTGTAGAAAAGATAGATGAATACAGCGATAGGTTAATAGAACTGAGAGCTGGAATAACCGGACCGGAGAAGAAGGAGAAGATCGGTGACGGATTGAAACACCCGCCCAAATATGACAAAACAAAGCCTCCGGTAGCGGAAAATATGGCAAAAACCAGTTAATTATGTTACAGGGGCGTCAGGTATGAAATACAACTCCAAATGTTACCTCAGGCAACAATCTGGGGTGCGCTAGTGAAGCGGAAAAGAAAAACGAGAGTATAATGAGGCGCAACAAGTATTGTTATGAAACATACTTGTTGTAAAAGCAAATATATGCTGGGGCAAAATAATTGCTGAGGTTATATAGATGCTTCGTACATTCCAGGACCGCTTCAGGCTAGTCTCCCCAAAATCTACTTCAGCGGATACTTTTCAGCCCGTCAGACATCCTCGGACAGGCTACATAAGAATAAATGGAATGTACTCCACTTATTGTCCGGCGATGGTTTCACCCAACTGCCACCGCCGGACGGTCTTTAACAATTTATCATCTTTATTCCAAGAAAGGAGCAAATAATGTCTACTATTACTAAATTATGTCCGATGTGTGGCAATCTCAGCAGGCTTGAACTTAATGAAGACGAAGCAAGAGCCTACTCAACTTACTACCGAGGTAGGGATCTGATTCAGAATAAACTACCAAGCTTAAACCGGGTAGAACGCGAATTACTGCTTACTGGATACTGCCCGGAATGTCAGAAGATATTGTTTGGCAATGGCGAAACGGAAAGAATTCAGGTAGAAGGAAAGAACGGTTTCTAGTGTGTACTGGAAAAATCAATTTTATAGGTAACTAACCGTCCGAGTGGGCGGGCTAAATTAAAAGCCCGTCTTCAGAACGGGCGGAAAGGAACGGAATATGGAACTAAGACAGAAACTACTACCACAGATCAGTCTGAATCAAATCCGGGACAAATACTATGCCAGAACTCACGCATTTCTGACGATACACCGGAAGTGTGAGGATGATTTAGTAAAACGCTCGGTACTGAACCTGGAGGCATTTATCCGGGTAGAAGTGAACCTGGGAGAAGGTACCGGATTCATTAAGGTAAACGAAGCCTATTTAGATGAGATAGGAATCACGGCGAAAGAACTATGGGAATTTGCCTGGTGTAATACCAAGAAGACTTTTCGGATGTTTAGCATGGCGGAACTATTGGACTTGCCGGAAGAACTGAAGGTTGAACTGGGAGATGAGTTGGTGGCACCGTTTTACGTCTGCACAACAGATGCCAGAACCAACGGTGCTGTGGCACTAATCTATCCGGAAATATTCAGGGAATTCTGTGATAAGCATCAGCTGGACAAATGCTGGTTGATTCCATCCAGTACGGAGGAGGTCCTGATCTACACAAGGATGGACACAGACCCGGATGAACTGGCATCGATGGTGAAGGAAATAAATATGACGGTAGTGGAACCCATACTCCAGCTGGATCCGGTGATTTATGTATACACACGGGCAACTGATGAGATTACGATTGTAGCAGAAGCAGGAAAGGAGTAACCATGACGGAGAAAATTAAGGAGCAGATTTTAGCAATACGGGACACAGGCGAAACCAATATGTTCGATATACATACCGTCCAGTGGATTGCTAACCGGGAAGGATACTACGAGCTGGTCGTTTATCTGGAGGATCACAAACAGGAATACTGGAACTTCATTATGACTGGTGAAGCGCCGATGGAATAGGAGGTGACAAAAGTGTAAGACAAGCGGTCTATGGAGAAGGCTGAAACAGGATACTGTGATAACTGCAGACTCAGTTATAGCAACTTCTAATAATTTTATTACCCGGTCCCCGATATGGGGGCCGGTAAACCAAAACAAAACAGATATGCCCATAAGGGCACCAGAAGAAATGACAAAGAAAGGAAACATATGTATAACAAAGATGAGAATAATAAAGAAAAAGTGATAACCCTTAGAAAAGAAAACTACAGTTATAATAAAATTGCAGAAACTCTCGGGATGAAAAAGAATACGGTACAATCCATCTGCCAGAGGGCTGGTGTAAAGCCAGTTAGTAATAACCTCACGGATAAGAATAGCGAGGCGCTTTATTGTAGGTACTGCCACCAACCGTTCGGTAATGTATGGAACCGTAAAGGTAAGGTGTTTTGCTCAGACAGCTGTCGGACAAAATGGTGGAATGAGAAACGCAAACTCGGTAATAGGTAATATGACGGCTCACCTTGTATTCCTCTCCAAATTAACTAAAAAGTACTGGACTTTACTGGCCCTCAGAGTGATTAATGTAAGGGGAAGGAGGAATTGAGCTCTATGGAAATTATACAAATCAAAGGCATTAGGCAGAATAGCTTAGAACGAAAACGCGTTGCGGCATATGCCAGAGTTTCGGTGAGTAAGGAAGCCGGGATTAAGTCTTTATCAGCACAGGTCAGTTACTATAATGAGCTGATTGGCAATAACCCTCATTATGAATATGTTGGGGTTTATACCGATGAAGGTCTTAGTGGTACTAAACCAGGTCGCCCGGGCTTTCAGCAGATGATGGAGGACGCGAGGGAGCATAAGTTTGATCTGCTCATCACTAAGTCTATCACTAGATTTGCCCGGAATACTATGACACTCCTACAAGGCATCAGGGAGCTTAAAGGGCTTGGGATTGACGTGTATTTTGAAAAAGAAGATATGCATTCCATCAGCCCGGACGGGGAGTTGATGCTGACGCTTCTGGCTATGTATGCTGAGGAAGAAGCTCGCAGCACCAGCGAAAATATCTGTTGGGCTACCCAGAAGCGGTTCGAACGGGGTGAATACTCTTGTCACCCAATGTATGGTTATGCGGTAAAAGACGGAAACTACCGGCTACTGCCAGAGGAAGCGAAAATTATAAGACGGATATACCGGGAATACCTGGAAGGTGCAACGATTTATGGGATTACTAAAGCCCTCAATGCGGAAGAAATACCAACAAAACGGGGTGGCAAGTGGAACCATACTGGAGTAATAACGATACTCACTAATATTAAATATACTGGTAGTATGCTACTCCAGAGATACTATAAGAAAGACTTCTGGGCAGGGGCAGTAGCTAGGAATAAGGGTGAACGGAGACAGGTATTTGTTATGGATACACACGAGCCTATCATCTCCCGAGAAATCTATGACCAGGTACAGGCGGAAATGGAGCGGAGAGCAGAGGAGAGACCCAAATATCCGCGGAATAATCCTGACAACCTATTTCGGACTCTTGTTGTATGTAAAGAGTGCGGATACCGTTATAAGCGAGTGCATAATAAAGCGATGACGGAAAAGAAGCCATATTACACCTGTAGGGCTTATAAAGACTTTAGGGGAAAATGCAAAAATCATCAGATCCCCGAAAGAGTTCTAATGGATAAAACAAGGGAGATACTAGACCTTGATTCAGATATTATAATAACCCGCGAATTATTGCTGAAGCGGATAGACCATATAGAGGCGAGGGCAGACTTTAGTCTCACTTATTACCTGAAGGACAAAAACGGCAGAGCCAAGAAGGATGGTGTGGAGTTTATTAAAACCATCTACTGGCAGGATGCTTATGGCTGGACGAAAGAACGACGGAAGACTCAAAGCGAACGAACCACCAAACAGTGGAAAAATGTGCATAACCAACAGAATGGAGAAAACAATGGCAAGTGAGGTTACAACTTCTAAAATCACTGTGATTGCTCCTACGATAAAAATAGGGAGCCAGGAGAAGATTTTAAACCTGAAGAAAAAGAAAGTGGCAGCTTACGCCCGAGTATCTACAGAGCAGGATGAACAGCAACAAAGCTACGAAGCCCAGGTGGATTTCTATACAACCTACATCCGGAATAATGAGGACTGGGAGTTCGTGGAAGTCTACGCGGATGAAGGAATCTCCGGTACTAATACTAAAATGCGGGAGGGGTTTAAGCGGATGATTAATGATGCCAAGGCTGGGAAGATAGACCTGATTCTAACAAAATCTATCTCCCGGTTTGCCAGAAACACGGTGGATACCCTATCTACGGTGCGGGAGCTAAAGAACCTCGGGATTGAAGTAATATTTGAAAAGGAGAACCTCCATACATTAGATCCAAAGTGTGAAGTGATGCTAACTATTATGAGCTCACTGGCGCAGGAAGAAAGTCGGTCTATCTCAGAAAATGTACGATGGGGTAAGAAGAAAAGTATGATGGATGGAAAGGTTGATATGCCGTACCATTCATTTTTAGGATATAGGAAGGGCAAAGACGGCAGACCAGAGATAGTGCCAGAGGAAGCAGAAATCGTCCAGAAAATATACCGCTGGTACCTGGAAGGGATGACCATTAATACCATAGCGGGCAAGCTGACGGATACTGGTATCCTTACCCCACGGGGAAAGACCAAATGGGTAGTAAGCACGGTAAGGAGCATCCTTAGTAATGAAAAATATAAGGGTGATGCTTTATTACAGAAAAGCTGGACGGTAGATTATCTAACCAAGAAGCGAAAGAAAAATGAGGGTGAGCTAGCCCAATATTATGTAAAGGATTCACATCCCGCTATTATAGACCCGGATACTTTTGACTTAGTACAGTATGAAATAGGGCGCCGGAATGGGATACGTAACCGAATATACAGTAAGAGCCCATTCTCCGCTAAAATCATCTGTGGGCACTGCGGGGGATATTATGGGCATAAGGTGCACCATTACGGACAAATTGTATATGACGCTTGGTGCTGTAATGAGAAATCTAAAAGCCGGAAAAACTGTGACGCACCAAATGTCCGGCAGACTGACATAGAAGAGGGTTTCGTGAAAGCTCTAAGTGAAGAACTACTTCAGCCGGAGACGATGACAATAGATGTAGTAGCAGAGGAAAAAGAACGGGAACGTTTGGAGAAGAATAAGATACTGGCGGAAGAAAGCATAGAAAGGGTAACAAGTGAGCTGGAGGAGCTGGTAACCAAGAATGCCCACGTTGTTCAAGACCAGACGGAATACCGGGAGAAGCACCAAAAATTAATAGAAATCCTTGAAGACAGGAAAAAGGCGCTGAGTCTAGCCGAAGAGGCTATGGTACTAAATACGGCTAGACGGGTGAAAAAGCAGATATTTATAGATGCGGTGAAGGAGCTGCCGGAAACGACGGTGGCTTTTAGCGACACACTTTTTACTAAAACCACCGAAAAGGTTGTAGTAAAGGGAGAAGGCGGGAACGTCATCACGCTTTCTTATTACTTTACTAACGGAGAGATAGTAAATATTACGAAGGATAAAAAACAAGGAGGTGGATGGAAATCATCATAAAGAAACCGGACTCTACGAAAGCCCTGAATTTGAAGCGGGTAGCAGCTTATGCCAGAGTATCCGCCCTAGACGGGGCGACTGAGCACTCGCTTAACCAGCAGACGAGTTACTATACTGATTTAATTCACAAACGCTCGGAATGGGCGTTTGTGTGCGTCTATGCGGACGAAGGGATATCCGGTACCCTGGACGCTAGACCAGGATTCCAAAAGATGCTGGCGGATGCCAGGTCTCATAAATTTGATATGCTAATCACTAAATCTGTAACAAGGTTGGCTAGAAATGCCGTGACGCTTCTTAAGGTAGTACGGGAGCTAAAAGACTTAGGGATTGATGTGTTTTTTGAAAAAGAAGAGATACACTCCATTAGTGCTGATGGGGAATTAATGCTGACACTTCTGGCGATGTATGCCGAAGAAGAGGCTAGAAGTGCCAGCGAGAACAAGAGGTGGCAGATTCAAAGGGATTTTGAAAAAGGAAGGCCGACTTATGCAAGACTGCTGGGGTACCGATGGCAGGATGGGCAGCTTAAAGTAATCCCGGAAGAGGCAGAACTAGTGAAAAGGATTTTCAGGTTGTATCTAGAGGGTAAGGGGGCACAATCTATTGCTAGAATAATGCGAAAAGAACAAGCGGAAGCTAATAGGCAATGGCCTGCTAGCGCAGTTCATAAAATACTCCGAAACGAAAAGTATAAAGGAGATTTGCTGCTGCAGAAAACTTATATACCGGATTTTAGAAATAAAAAACAATGCATGAATCGTGGACAATGGACGAGATTTTATATAGAAGATGCCCACGAAGCAATTATTCCTAAGACGGTATTCCAGGATGTTCAGGATGAAATTTCTAGAAGAAGTAAAAACTATATGCCAAAAATAAACCACGGGAAATCTTTATTTAAAGGTATTCTCAAATGCCACTGTTGTGGTTCGTGCTATAAGCGGAGGTGTAGCTCTTACGATAAAAACAAGTATTATTGGTTATGTATAGGGTACTTAATTAAAGGAAAAGACTATTGCCAATCAAAACAAATACGTGAGACGATTCTGATACAGAAGACTAAGGAAGTACTAGGAATGGATGAAAATGCGCAGCTGACGAGACAGATACTAGAAAAAGAAATAGATAAGATAGAAGCGATGAAAGATAATAAATTACGGTTCTTCTTGAAAACTGGCAAAGTGATGACCGTGGTCTGGGAGAACCCCTCCAGGAGCATTAGCTGGACACCAGAGATGCGGGAAGCAGCCCGGCAAAGGGCGCTATCCCAAGCAAAAAAATAAAAGGTACTATACCATCAGAATGAGATACACTCATATTTTTAACAATTCGTGCTTTCGGTTGTTTATTTATATAATCTTATGATATATTAAAATATCTATCTATAAAAACAAATATAGTAGCCATTTTGGTTTTGATTTTGGTTGGGGGATAAAACATGGCAACACATTACTTTTTCCTACTTCAACAATTTGTAGATAATGCTTTTCAAACTAATAAGACAATAGATCATGATGCTTTGTCTGCAAGATTTCAAAAAATGCTGAGGGAAGAGTTTTCTGATAGCCAATTAGTTGACCTACTGATATATGCTGGCTATATCCCTGACACTTATTTGAGCGATTCCAGTGAAGAAACCTTGTTTTCTAAACTTGTGGAAGTATTGGTTTGCGAATGGGCAAATAGGATGGGATTTGATAGTCGCTTTATCAAGCAAAAAGCTAGCTATGAAGACGTGAATATTGCTATTGATGGCAGGGTCTTAGTTTGTGACGCGAAGAGCTTTAGGTTAGGCAGAAGTCAGCAAGCTCCAAATGTGAAGGATTTTCTAAAGTTGGAGGATATCAGAAAATGGTTATCTAGGTATGACAACAAACTGGGCGGATTAGTTACTTATCCATGCACCCATGAATGGACGAGCGGAAGCGACGCTTATCAATATTGCAGTGATAAATCCGCGCCAACTATAATGCTACCTTATAAATATTTGTCTTTCTTATTGTTAAAGAAAGATAGTTTTGATACCAAAGAATTAGTCAAGTTGTGGAATTACGAGGAAGTATTCCCAGAAGTGTTGCCAAAAAAAATGCCAGGTGGCAACAAGGTTAGTTATTGGAATAAAATCAATGCTGAAATAGTGCGTATAACTAATTCAAGTATTGAAGAGCTTAGCTTTTATATGCAACAGGCTGATGCAATTATCCAGGAATGCGTTCGAGCCAACTTAATTATATTAAAGGATAAGAAAAAAGCAATCGTAGACAGTATCATTGCCTCTATTAACTCTGAAGCTGATATTGAGACTTTAAGGCAAGCTCTGATTGCTTATAAAATTGATACCGAAACAAAGAATTTGGATAGTATTATTAAACGTATTCAGGATTTTAGAATGAGATAATTGTAGAAGAAGCGTCTAGAATGGTTCTTCCTTGTTAAAGTTGAAACTAAGCTGTTCTGGATACTCATTACTTTTTAATTTTGTCGGTGCTATGTTTTCTTCGGAGAGGCGTTTAATTGCAATGTCGTAATATTCTTTTGATATTTCTAATCCTAAATAATTACGATTGAGGTGCTTGGCTGCGACTAGCGTTGAGCCACTTCCGCAGAACGGATCTAATACTGTCTGACCCTCTGTGGTTGTTAACCTAATTAAGGCTTCCATTAATTCAACTGGCTTTTGAGTAGGGTGATACCCATGGTCTTCTTTGTTTGTTTGAACACTAATTATATTCGCAGTTTGATTGCTATATTCATTCCAAGCGACATCATTGAAAGCGCCTACTGCATAATCTAGTATGTTGTCGGCGAGTGTTCCCCCAATCTTGTATGGTTTCATAAACCACAGTATTGGCTCGAATAGAGGTCTTAAGTTACCTAATCTCCAACCGTTCCATTTGTTCGCATTTTCTTTATCGTTTCTTCTTTCATACACACAGCTAACTCGCTGTGCTCGATGCGGTGCAGAGTCTTTCTTCCAGCAAATCATATCTTTATAAATAAATCCGGAGTCTTCCATTGCTGAAATACATCTATGTGCTAATCGTCTGCCAGCAAAAATAAAGGCGGAGCCTCCAGGCTTGAGAACCCGTAGCCAGTCATGAGTCCATCGAAGGCACCAATTGTAGTATTCTGCCGGAATATGTTTATCTGCTTCCGACCAGCCGTTCAAAGGCTTACCGCGTTTTTTAAATACATTGCCTGCCTTCTCTTGTGCTGGGCTTGACCCAAGTAAAGCTGAATTAGTATTATTGTGCAGTACGTCCCAATTGTCGTAACTGATTCCGTATGGGATATCACTTAGAATTAAATGTATGCTATTGTCGTCAATTCTTCTTAGATATTCGATGCTATCGCAATTTATAACTTCATTCATGGCTGAAACTGTATCGTATCGGTTGTTAGAAGAGGCTTGTTACGATGGACATATTACCATTATTATGATCTTATTTCCAGCTACTCTTATTATGAATGCAAAAAACTTGCGAAACGATTTTACACGGGAGAGGGTTGGGGGTGTGCATTTACACGGTAAAGGGGCATTTGCCGTGTAAATGCACACCTCCGGGTATGATGGTTAATTTGGAGAGTAGCATAAACGGTATGATAGGTTTTTAAACAACTTGATTTTAACAGGGGTGTGCATAAAAATAAAAATTACCCCTGTTATATAGGGGTAATTTACACGGGAGGAACTCTCCAAATTATCCATGCGACGTGGTGCGGGTAGAGAGAATTGAACTCTCATCTCAAGTTTGGAAAACTTGCATACTAACCACTGTACTATACCCGCGATTAGTTATATGGGGTGGGATATCGGGATCGAACCGACGACCTTCTGGACCACAATCAGACGCTCTAACCATCTGAGCTAATCCCACCATAAAGGTATTCTACAATTGTAACAGAAACGGGCGAATATTTCAACCAGGGTTTTGTGGCATTATTATACGGTTTATGTTTTAATTGTTGACAATATTTGTGAAGTGTGCTATAATTAGGGCAAGTTGTAATTTAACAATTGGCGTGCCTGCACTCATAAGGAGGGAAAATATGAGTAAAATGATGGATGAATTAAGAAGGAATGGAAATAGTAACCCGGCAAATAATAACCCGACACCTACCGGAGGCACTGGTGGAAGTAAGGATTTTGAGACTTTGATGGCTGAACTTGAAAAAAGACTTGAGCCGGTAAAAAAACTCAAAGACCTTGACCCGGAGACCCTTAAGGCAGTGCAGGAAAAAATGATTTCCTATGGAAAAACAATTACCTCTCATTCAGAGGAATTGGAAAAGCACGATAAAGTGCTTGAGGCCCATGAGGGCAGACTAACTAAGCTGGAAAAGAATATGACTACTGCGTCGCCTGCTCCTGCTGTTATGCCTGGCGTAGCTGCGAGAACCGTACCGGTAGCGGTGCAGGAATCGGATTATGATAAATTATATCCAAAGGATCCGGTTCCGCACCACGTGGTGCCCGCGTTTTATGTGCGGCTTAGCACAGGTAAACAGATTCTGAGGTATTTAGAGGCGGATGCAATTCGCATTGCTAATACTGAGGAATTTGGTTTTGGACACACTGCTCTTGCGGTAGACGCTTGGGCAGATGCTGAAGGATTATTAATCAGACCTCTGTCCGCAGAGGAATCTGAAAAATATCGTAAGATGGCACGCTGATTACAACTACACCTTTATGGGGGGAAGCTCGACTTAGGTCGGGCTTTTTCTTGATTTGAGATAGTGGGGAGAAGGTGGTTTTAACATTGACTTTTTGGGTAATGTGTGGTATAATTAGGTTATGTGGAGTTTGAGCTAATAATAGAGAACGAAGCAGTTTTTTAACAAGTTAAAGAACAATCAAATCATCTCAGATTTCAAATGAAATCTGATGCTATCTGGAGTCCCCAAACTCAATAAAAATAGTGCGGGGGCGTTGCCTCCGACAAGATTATAAGGAGGTAAATCCAATGAAAGTTGGGTTATTATTATTGTATGGTATAATTATGCTCGTTCTGGGCATTGTGGAAGTGTTTTTCTTGAACGGCGGAAGTTTGTTTGAGAAAGACAAAGATGGTTATGCCAAATTTCGCTTGAGGGGTGGTATAGATGTTGGTGGTTGGATAAAAATCTTATGCCTTGCAATAGGTGTGGGTTTTGCCGCCGCGATTGCATCTGCCGCTGCTTGGTGCGGATTAGCCGCCTTTATCATAATGTTTTTTGCGATGATGTTCACCGCATATTGGTGTTTTGATGAAGCTTCTGCCTTTAAGGAGGTGGCGGTGTTCATCGGGATGTTGGTGGTGGAATACTTTGTCGCAAAAATGGGCGTAATCGCTCTAAGTGGTATAGTGAGGCATGCTGCGTGGCTGTCTGTTTTTAAAACAGTCCCAGCTGTAGAGCTGACAGTCTGCATCACTGTTATGGTTGTGGAGGTTTTGCAATACCATGCGAGAGGGTTGCACCTCGTACATCCGCGTACGCTAAGTGAGGATATGCGAAAAATGTATCCTGCACTAGCAATTATTTGCGGAGTGATAGGTGGGGGTATAGCCATAGCTCTGCTAATTACAGGGATTCAGTGGAAGGGTTTTTGACTCAGCCGTCTCCGAAGCAAGAGGCTCAAGTTGAGAGTCCCACGGAGGCGGCGACTGAACCTGTAACTAAATTGGTTATCGAGCAAGCCACTACGACAATAACCGAGCAGGTCACTACGACCCAAAATGCGATTTGGTTTGCGTTTTACAATCCCAGTTTATTAAGGGATAGTGATGCATCCAATGATTATAATTTTGGTTACGACCCGAATCCGTTACACGAAAGTAGAGCGCCGGAGTTTTACCACAACGATTTGAAAAATCGGATGATGATAGACCCGGCGCTAACGGCGGCGGAAATGGGAGCCTGTGACCGAGCTTTTGGCACGCGATTTATAGGGGAATACTATGACCGGTGTCAGGGAGATTGGATGTCGGCCATGAATTTGGCGAAAACTAAGTTCATGGAGATGACGAAGTCGGCGTATCTAGCGAATTTGGATAGGTTTTTCGAGTTCTTGAATTCGCTAGAGAAGCGAGTAGAGTATCGTTATAGGATACGACCGTTGCTAATGAATCCTTTTACTGCTTCTGGAGTTCCGGAGATACAGGAAGGGTTTATTGAAGGCGAAGGGTGGTGTCTTGTATATACTTTTTATACAAATGCGCAAGCCCTTGAAGTGGTGTTTAGGATAGATTGCGGATATCCGCCGGTTTCGATCGCGGATGTGGTGGAACCCACCACGCAATCTGTCCCAGAGCCACAGCCGACGACGGTGGCACCCGAGACGACAACCCAGGAGTCGACGACTGAAGCGCCAGAGACGACGACTGCAGAGCCGAAGACGACTACTGCACCACCGGAGACGACGACTGCAGAGCCGAAGACGACGGTTGCGCCTACGACTGCGGAACCTGAAACGCCGACCACCACTAAAGCGCCAGAAACAAAGGAGCCAGAAGTGGCAACCTATGAGTATCTGGAACCCAATGACGACAAGTCGCCATATGAGTTGCCACAAAACAGCAACAATTATTCATCTTATGATGAATATAAGTTATATGTGGACGACTTAAACAGTAATCCAGCGGGCGAATGGGGAGGCCCATTGGATTAAGTAACAGATAGCAGGATGAAGTCGAAGAGACTTGGCACATTATTTGACAGCTCCGGCGGTTAATCCGCCGGGCTTCATCCAAGTTTGAAGTGTGAGATGAGTTGGTTGATAAGGGGTGGATGGTTTTTTGATAATCTATAAAGTTTATGGTTTATATATTGACTTTTTAGGGAATGTGTGATATAATGTAGGTAGTCTGAGTTTAGGGAGTTTTTAGACGACGAAGACCATTAACAACCAAATCATCTCAGATTTCAAACGAGATCTGATTGCTATCTATTTCCCCTGTAACAAGTTTGACTTAGTTCGGGGGTTGAGACCTCCGACAAGTGATAGAAGGAGGTGACTCGTATGACTACTATTATAGTCACGAGTATTTTATTAGCTGTTGGTATGTTTGTACTGACAGTGTTCCAGAGTTTTCTCTTGTCTGGTGGATTTGCTAGAGTGAGGGAAAAAGATGGTTATGCTGGAAATGTAAGCCTTAGCCGTTGGTTATGGGCTTTAGCATCTGGTCTGTTGGTCGGAGCGGCGTATTATTGTGCGTCGTTATCGACGATAGTGGCAGCGATTGGCTTAGGTGTGATTGTAATCTTGATGATTTACAATACGTACTGGGCGGTCGCTGAGGTGTCGAGATGGTATGAATTGCTGGTTGCGGCTGGCATTTTTGCCATTTTGACTATAGCGGGTCACCATGTTGTTAGCTGGGTTGCTCTTAGACTAATTGAGAGTAATTATGGTTGGGCTACGTTAGTGGCTATTGTGCCACTTTTGGTGCTGGCTATATGTGGTGGTATCGTGCTGATAAGCTTTTTTGCTTACCACTACAAAGGGTTACATAAAAGTAGCCGGCAGAAGCTCGACGAAAACGCTAGAGTTCTTTATGGGCTTGGAGTGGTTTTGTCGGCGTTTGCCGCAATTGCGATGGTAGTGCTTCTGATTGTATATCGGACTCATTGGTTTGAGCCTGAGGTCCAGCAGATGAGAGCGGTTGACGAGTGGGAAGCGGAGATGGTGCTGGAGCTAGAAACGGAGCCGGCGATAGAACTGGCTATGGAAGAGGATCTATGGTATAGATTCTATAACCCAGAACTGCTGGAAGATGATGACCCGGATAATGATTACAACTTCGGTCGGAATCCTTTGACCTGGGAGCATACCGACGCGGAGTACTATGAGAGTGAGTTTCGGGCGAGACTGAAAGTTGACCCGGCGCTCGCGGCAGCTGACATGGCGTGGTTGGATGCCAACGTCGGAACCCGTTACCTTGGGGAATTTTATGAATCCTGTAAGGGTGACTGGGCGAAGACAATGAACCTCGTGAAAGAGGAGTTTATGGCAGACCAGCTGCTATATTATCAGAATTTGGACGCTTTTTTCCAGTTCTTGGATTCTGCTGTGAAGGTAGAAGTAAGGGAATGCTGGACGGTGTCTGACCAGATGTATATGAATCCGTATACTGTGGATGGTGTACCGGATATCATAGTGATGCTGACCGATGACCATAGTGGGTATGAGCTGGTATACACCTTCAAGATAAAAGATAACTATTTTGAAGTGGCATACCGCATTAATTGTGGTTATCAGCCGACAGACGTGGCGGAGATAATGCACATTACTCCGCAACCGAATCCGGTATCACGGTCGGAGCCTACTTCGTATATACCGGAGACAACTCCACATGTGCCGGAGACAACTCCGTATGTGCCTCCAGAGCCAACAACTCCGGAACCAACGACACCGGAGCCAACGACACCGGAGCCAACAACACCGGAGCCAACAACTCCGGAACCGACGACGCCGGAGCCAACAACACCGGAGCCAACAACTCCGGAACCGACGACGCCGGAACCAACAACACCGGAGCCAACAACTCCGGAACCGACGACGCCGGAACCAACGACTGAGCCACCAACACAACCGCCGACGGAACCTCCAACGGAACCGCCGACGACCTACAACAAGGACCCGGAAAAGGCGACTTATGAATATTTGGAGCCGAACGATGATCCGGGGCCGGGAGTGGATACAAATAACCCGGCTGACCCGCAACATTCAATTAAGGACCAGCCGGAGAATAGTAACCACTACGAGTCTTATGATGACTATGTAGAGGATATACAGGAGCTCGAAATAATAAACGAGGTCCAAAAAACTGGTGAGGATGACAATGCGCCGTCGTATATACCACCAGTAGTGGTAGATCCGGTAAGCAATGAAACGGAGCCGGCACCAGTTATTGATAACAACGGGGACACCGGTAATGGACCGGATAGTGCACCAATCAATGAGGTGACTCCGATTCAGGCACCAGCCATTGTGGCTGATACTGGTGAACCAATAAACACGGAACCAGCGGGAGAATGGGAAGGCCCGCCGGATTAATTCTAATAGATAGCAAAATGGATAGAGTCCTTTTGGACTAGTACTTTACTTTGACCCAGCGGTCTTGCACCGCTGGGCTCTATCCAAGATTTGGAGTTTTGAGACTGAGATGATTTGGTTGTGCAGACGAAGTTTAACAATTCGGCTAGCAAAAGTCTGGACTTTTCTTTCGGAAAAGAAAAGTCCAACATAAAGAAACCAGTTTGATTTTCTAAATTGGAAGTGAATTCCAAATTAGAAATGGTTTATTAATTTAAGAAAGGAATACTATGAAAGGTATTTATAAATCTATTTTAAGTGTTTCAGCTGCTGCTATTGTGATGGCTGGTACGATTACTCCTGTGATGGTGAGTGCTTGGGGTGACTCAGACAATGGTCGTCCTAGCTACACGCTTGATCAGATTAATAAGGGTGACCTAGGGGACACCATTACGTTTAACTCGATTTCTAACGGTAAAATCGGGGATGAAAAGAATTTCGTAGGCGCGAAGGTTGCCGGCGCGAATGTCGAGACCTGGAACGCTAATACGATTAATGTGAAAGACGGCGAAACTTATACGATTCGTTTGTTTGTTCACAACAACAGCCCAAAGGGTATGGAAGCGATCGCAAAGGGCGTGAAAGCTACTTTCTCAATTCCAACAACTGTTGCTAAATCTCAAACGATTATCGGTTACATTGATTCTTCAAATGCAACTCCTAAGCGTTACTGGGATGAGGTAACTTTAAATGCTAGCGAAGATGTTTACCTTGAGTATGTTGATGGTTCGGCTAAGTATACCAACAACAAGGGTACTTTCAAACTTTCTAACGATGTGATTATCTCGGGCGCTACGCTTGGTTACACCTCGATGAATGGTGAGATTCCTGGTTGTTATGAATACTCTGGCGTCGTGACGATTGACGTTAAGGTGCACAGCTCGGTAGCTGCGAAGGTTTCTAAGACCGTTCGTATCAAGGGTACTAAGACTTGGTCTGAAGCCGTTGACGCGAAGGTTGGCGATGAAGTTGAGTACCAGATTGAGTACAAAAACTTGCTCGCTGAAACTGTAAATGATGTGATGATCCGTGACGTACTTCCTACTAACGTAGAGTATGTGGCTGATTCTACCTATCTTTACAATGCTAATTATCAGAGTGGCGTAAAGCTGGCTGATAATACTGTCACTACTTCTGGTATCAACATTGGTAGTTATTCTACCAAGGGTAACGCTTATGTGCGTTTCACTGGTAAGGTAGTGGATAAGACTTTGGCTTGTGGTTCTAACCAGTTGGTTAACTGGGCAAGTGCTACGGTCAATGAGAGCGTTTATAAGGATGACGCTTCGGTGATGGTTTCGAAGGATGATGAGAGTTGTCATGAAAACCCAACTCCAACACCTACTCCTACTCCAACACCTACTCCTGAAACTCCTAAGGAGATTGTAAACACTGGTGCCGGTACGATTGTGACTGGTGCTGTGGGCGCAGGCGCAGTGGTTACTACGCTTGGCTACTTCGTTGCTAGCCGTAAGAAACTGATTAAATAAGTTTCGTTAGTTGACCGCTTCGCGGGTGTGGAAAATGGACCTTTAGTCTTAGACTTTAGGTCCATTTTTGTTTTAATCCATGGGGAACCAGGCGATAGTTTGTGCGGAAGGGTTAGTGAGGTCGCCAGAGACGGAAGCGACGGCAAGGAGGGGATTTTTGTGGCAGAGATCGCGGTCGGTGGCGATGTATTTGAGGTAAGATTCGGCTGCGAATTGCATTTGGCGTTGTTTTTCTGAAGTGATGGCATCGAGACCGTTGCCGTGGATGCTTGACTTACGGTATTTGACTTCGGTGAAGTAGATGTGGTCGCCTTTAGTGGAGATGATGTCGATTTCGTAGAAGTAGGTTTTGTGGTTGCGGGCGATGATTTGGTGGCCTTGGCTTACTAAGTAGTCGGCGACGAGTTGCTCGGCTTGTCGACCGGTTTTGGTAGTGTTTTTCTTGGGTGTTGCGGTGGTAGTGAAGCCGGAGAGGGACTTACAGGGTTCAAAAGACTTGCGGTGCTCGGGAGTGAGACCGTACTTATAAATAGTTTCGACGTGGGCTTTGGTACCGTAGCCGACGTGTTTTTCGAAACCGTACTTGGGGTATTTACTGGCGAGTTCTATCATATAGTGGTCGCGGGCGACTTTGGCGATGATGGAGGCGGCGGAAATTTCACGGATTTTGGCGTCGCCTTTGATGACTGTTGAAGTGAATTTTTCTAAAGAGGTCGATTTTAGAAAATTAACTTTGCCGTCAATGATAATCTGGGAAAAGGGGGCGTGAAGGGTCTGGACTGACTTCACGGCTCTTTTGGTGGCGAGACGGAGGGCTTCACTGATACCGATTTGGTCTAGTTCCTCGGCAGGGACCCAGCCGAGACCGGTGGCGGATTCTCTGAGGATTATTTCGCTGAGTTCTTCGCGTTTCTTGGCGGTGAGTTTTTTGGAGTCTCTCAGTTCGGAGAACCAGTCGAGCTCGTCTTCGGGTAGGATTACGGCACCAATAACAAGCGGACCCGCTAGGGGTCCGCGTCCAACTTCATCAATTCCGAGGATTGCCACTTAGGCTTCTTTCTCAGCTTTTGATTCTTCTGCCTTTGATTCCTCGACTTTTTCTTCGGCTTTCTCTTCAGCTTTTTCTTCGGCTGGTGTCTCGACAACTTCTACTTCAGGGGTTTCTTCAACGACAGTCGTATCATTTACCGCGGCGCGGTCGAAATCCTTACCAGTGAGACGAGCGGACTTACCGGAGCGCTCACGGAGATAGGTAAGATTGTTACGACGAACTTTGGCACGGCGGACAATCTCAATCTTCTCAACGAGTGGTGAATGGATGAGATAAGACTTCTCAACGCCAACACCAGAAGTAACTTTGCGCACGACGATGCGAGCGGTGTGTGATTCTTTGCGATCAACGCGGATTACGACGCCTTCAAAAGTCTGGAGGCGGAATTTGCTACCTTCCTTGATTTTCTGAGTGACTTTTACGGTGTCACCGGACCGGACATCTACGACGGCTTTCTTTTTTTGCGCGTCGCCAATTTCTTTCAATATAGAAAAACTCATAATTTACCTTTATATTAGACAATTATCTGTTATTTTAGCATACTTTACTTCAGTTTGCAAGGGGTTAAACATTGAATTTGAATTCGACGACGTCGCCATCTTGCATAATATAGGTTTTGCCTTCGGTACGGAGTTTGCCGGCGGCTTTGACGGCTTGTTCGGAGCCTAGTTCTTTGAGGTCGTCGTAATTGCAGATTTGCGCGGCGATAAAACCGCGTTCGAAATCGGTGTGGATGGTGCCAGCGGCTTCGGGGGCGGTGGAGCCTTTTTTGATGGTCCAGGCACGGCATTCTTTTTTGCCAGCAGTGAGGAAACTCTGTAAGCCGAGGGTTTCGTAGGCGGCTTTGATGAGCTCTTCTAATGCGTCGTGTTTAACACCGTAGCTAGCGAGAAATTCTTTGTGCTCGTCACGAGACATGCCAGACATTTCTTCTTCGAGTTTGGCGTTGACAAAGATGGCTTGATTCGGATTCACGGTCAGGTCTTTTTTCTCGCGGTGCTCACTCGCGCCTGTCGTCACAGGGCTCGTTCGCACAAGCTCCTCGTTAGTCGCAATACTCGAAAAAGGACCTTGACCGTGAATCTCTTCAACTAGTTTTTGTAGCTTGGTTTGCAAACTCTGATCAGTTAAGCCTTTTTCGTCGACGTTGAACATGTAGATAACCGGTTTGTCGGTGAGATACGGAATATTTTCGTCTTGGGGGTCTTTTTTGCGTTTGGCTTCGACTTTTGAGCGGGTTTCTTCGTCGGCGAGCTGTAATTCGAGATTGATGATGTCGATGTCGTCTTTGGCTTGGGCGACGATGTCGTCTTCGGGTTTGTTGTCGGCGCGGACAATGTCGTCATTTTTGAAAGCACGAACGACGTGGCAGATGGCTTGACATTCGCGGATATGGGCAAGGAATTTATTGCCGAGACCTTCGCCTTTGGAAGCGCCAGCGACGAGACCGGCGATGTCGACAAATTCGACAGTGGCCGGGACGACTTTGTCGGTTTCGTAGATTTTGGCTAATACATCTAAGCGTTCATCGGGAACTGGGACGATACCGACATTTGGCTCGATAGTAGCAAAAGGATAGTTGGCTGCAAGCGCGCCAGCGTTTGTAAGTGCATTAAATAATGTGGATTTACCGACGTTAGGTAAACCGACGATTCCGATCTTTAAATTCATAACCAACCTATCTATCTGTAACTTTGTTTATAATTATAACATATTTTGATGTATAATATATGATATGAAATCATCTCAAGGCGAATATGCCAGCAACTCGAGTATAGAAAAGACGGCTAGCGGATGGGATGAAATTGCTGAGTATGGGAGAGATAATCCGTTTTTAAAAAAAGACGACATCGAGGACAAGAACTACTTTGAAAATAGATTAGAGATTGCTCGAAAAAAACACATTGATTGGTTACGTGGGCAATATAATTTGACGATAGAGGATGAAGATTTTGACTTAATTCTAAAAGACAAGGAGGATTTTTATAATTCTGAACTCTATAAAGAGTTTCGAAAGAACGAGATGGAGGAGTTTTCGAAACAGTATCAAGATGTCTATTCCCCCTCAAATGAGAACGTGGCCAATACGATATCGCCATTTATAGAAGCTGTGTACGATAATGCTGATAGGTTTTTGGAAGTTATTTCGGTGTTTGAAGAAAACTGGCAAGAAGGTATGGATGCTGCTATCTCCTTTTTTGCGGAATGTTTTAATGTGAAGCATGTCCCTAGATTGGCCATTATAGAGGATGAAAATGGTGCAGATGGACAATATAGCGCATTCGAGAATACTGTTGAAGTTAATCTTAGTAAGACGGGGAGCAGGATAGATAAAATTCTGGATACTATTTCGCATGAGGTATGGCATGCACATCAACATACATGCAATAATGAACGTTATGAGATTAATTTTGGCCATTATTGGGAGTCGTCAATAGATCCGGAAGCCTATGCAAACCAGCTAGTAGAAAAAGAAGCATTTGGAATTGCTGAAAGAGTGCAACGGTTTTATTACGAAGTGAAACTGCCAATTGTTTATGCGGGAATGGAAAATAACCCAGAAATGGCTAGAGAATGGAATAAAAAATTTCACGAATGGGTTGATGATTATAAATATGATCCGGCAGGGTCGGAAGATAGTGATGCCTGGATGAAAATGGCTATAGCGAGGATGTTGAATTCTGGGATTGATTTGGACGATTTTACAAAAGATGATCCTTTTGATCCGATACGTTATTGCACCAATGAACGGTATAAAGAAACGGGTCTTGGAGACTTGGCGGAAGATGGTTATCCGTCGAGGCGCAGCAGAAAAAGTCTTTTTAGTAGATTATTTAAAAGGAAAGGAAGAAAATAATGGAGCAATCGCAATTGTTGTTGGAAAAATATTTGATTGCTGAATTGGGGATTACTGGAGGACGATTATTCGTAATGATTGATAAAATAAAAAAATACGATGACATTTTTGATGAATTTTGTCATTGGCTGGAAAAGCGTGATTACAGTATGAAAAACCCTTTAGTTGTCAACGGTTATACTGCAAAGCAAATTCATGAGCTTAATCCAAGGTTTGAGGGAATCGGTGTATATAATTTTTTGATTATGCTTAGAGAAGATTTTCAACGAGCAAAAGCATATATGGAATCTGGGTTCAGGGATTTATAATTTATGTGTTACTGAATTTATTAAATGGGTCATAACGTAAAGAAACTTATAAATAAGACAAGTTGGTTTAAAAAATATTATAGACAATAGGATTGATGCCGATGATAACATTAACCCACCTTCTCGTTCTAGTGGAGATATAATTAAAAGATTTGCTATAGTTGTGAAGCTAAATTAGTAAAAAAGCTATATGCAAGGTAGGGGGTTGAAAATCTGAGGCGGATTAGATATAATGCGCAAAATGAAATATCGAGTTATTGTTGAAACTGATTTTCGTAACCGTCCGAAAGAGCACGAACTTTCGGCTGCAATTTTGATTGCGAATCATTTTAAGACTGATATCGTTTTTCTTCGTCCATCTTGTCAACACACTCCAGATTTGAATGTAAAAGGTATAAAGTGGGAACTGAAAAGTCCGCTCGGTGACGGGAAGAATACGATCAAAAATAATCTTCATACCGCCAGAAAACAATCGACTAATGTGATTATTGATTTGAGACGAATAAAAATGCATCAGGCCAAGGCTCTTTCAAATATTAATCATTATTTTACGAGCCATCGTAGTAAGATTCGTCATCTAATTGTTATAACAAAATCCGAAGAAATCCTTGAAATTTTTTGAGAGATTTAGTATAATTATTAGTATAAAAGATGCCCAAGATATTGAACTATATCAAGCGCGTCTTTTTTTATTTAATATTGATATTTTTCCACTTCGGTTTTGGTAAATGGATTTTTATTAAAAACGGGATAAAAAAAGTAGGTTGGTTTAGGGATTCAAGATTCCGATCTTTAAATTCATAATCTAATCCGTGTTAACTCTGTCTGCTATTATATCATATTCTGATTTTTGACTATGTGCTTGAAATGTGCGGTGGGTGTGATAAACTAGAAGTGTGAAGAAGAAAAAAATAATACTTTGGGGTTTGTTGGGGGTGGTGTTGGTTTTGGTGGTGGTGGGATTGCTTAATCGAGATTATTTGAAGGATTTGATTCGGGGGATGAACTATCGGCCGTCGGAAGAGATGGGTCGGATTTTGGACAAGTTAGATTTGACGGATAGGGGTGAATTTGTTTTTAAGGCGTCGCAACCGATGCTGAGTGGAAGGGGGGAGTTTAATGCACATTGCCGGACGGATTTGAGTGTAGAGACGGCGGTGTTGGGGTGCTATGTGGACGATGGCATATATGTGTATGATGTCGAGGCGGAGGAGTTGGAGGGGATTCGGGAACTCACGACGGCGCACGAACTGCTCCATGCGGTGTGGGCGAGAATGAGCGAAGGGGAGCGAAGGGATTTGACGAGTGATTTGACTCACGTATTTGAGGACAATCAGGCGATTTTGGCGGAGGAGATTGATGGGTATGAGACGAGTGAGAAGCAGGAGGAGCTATATGTGAGGGCGGGGACGGAGGTGGCTAGTTTGCCGGCGGGGTTAGAGAAGCATTATGCGGAGATTTTTAAGAATCAGGATGCAGTGGTGGGGTTTTACAATAAGTATATTGCGGTGTTTCGGCAGATTCAGGCTGAGATGGCTGAGCTAACGGGGGAAATGGAGAGTTTGAAGGCGGAGATTGATAGCAAAACGACGGAATATGAGGAGCGAGCGAAGCAACTTGCGGGTGAGATTACGAGTTTTAATGAATGTGCGGAGACGGCGGGGTGTTTCAATAGTCAGTGGGCGTTTAATGCGAAGAGGGGAGAGCTGGTGGCGGAGCAAGAGGCGCTTGAGGCGATGTATGTGGAAATTGGCGAGATGGTGGAGAGATATAATATTTTGGTGGAAAAGTATAATGAGGATGTGCTTTATAATGATAAATTGAATAGCTTGATAAATTCGAATATAGAGCCGGTGGTGGTAGAGTGAAGCTAAAAGCGAGAAGAATATCAGTAGTTTTGTGTGCGTTAGTGGGCGCGGTGATTTGGCTAGTGGTAAATCCGGCGAGTTACGATGAGATTTTTACGAGAGTAGAGAATACGGGGGCGGAGAGTGGGATTTTAGATTATGATGTGGAAGCTGGAGGTGAGGTTGATGATGTTAATGGGGCGACGAGTTTGGAGTTACTGGCGACGGAAGTTTTGGAGAAGTTGGAGGTGAAGGGGCGAGCGCCGAAGACGGGATATGCTCGGAGTCAGTTTTATGAGGATTGGCCGATGGTGGATGGGTGTTCGCTGCGGCAGAGGATAATTAAGCGAGAATTGGGGGAGTCGGCGGTACTAGATGGGTGTAATGTGGTGGCAGGGGAGTATGATGAACCGTATATGGGGGAGCATAAAGTATTTAGTGAAAGGGCGCAGATTTCGGAGGGGGTGCAGATTGACCACGTGGTGGCGCTCTCGGATGCGTGGCAGAAGGGGGCGCAGCAGTTATCGGCGGTAGAGAGATATGAGCTGGCGACAGACCCACTGAACTTGCTTGCGGTGGATGGAGCAGCAAATAAGCAGAAGTCGGATGGGGATGCGGCGACGTGGTTGCCCCCTAATAAGAAGTTTAGGTGTCAGTATGTGGCGAGACAAGTGTCGGTGAAATATAAGTATTCGTTATGGGTGTCTCAGGCAGAAAAGGAAGCGATTTCAAGAATTCTCGCTAATTGTCCAAATGAATCTGTAATAGGAATCACGAAATAGCACTTTTTTGGACACGCTCGAGGGCGCTCGCCCAAGCTTATGGTCCTCAAAAGTACTATTCTCGTGATTCCTGTGATATAATTAGGTCAAATAAGTGGAGTTAATTATGAAAAAGTATATTTGGAGTGGGATAATTGGGGGAGTGATACTAATTATTGGGGCGTTTTTACTGGGAAGGTTCGCGTTTCCGAATGATGACCTCGCGAGCTTGCCGGCGCCGGAGCTGTCGGACGGGCAGAGAGGGGAGCTTGGGATTGATAAGAACGTGAATGAATCTACGATTGACTCGTATTTGGGGCGGAGCGATGCGGTGTATCGGGATTTACGTATGCTAGAGGACCCAGGGAATTATGAGGCGATTGGGGGCGATTCGAAACTATCTGGGTTTGTGGATGGGTTTGAGTTAGTGCCGTTTCCGTATATCGTGAATGTTTCTGGATTGCCTGAGGAGGTGGGTAGTACGTATGCCGGTAAGACTTTGTTCCACCGACATTCGGACGGGTCTTATACGGCTAATTATGAGGAATCGATGGACGTGTTAGAAGCATTGTTCCCGAAGGACAAGGTGATATTTTTGATGTGTGGCGGGGGTGGGTATTCTGGGATGATGAAGAATATGCTGGTGGCATTGGGATGGGATGAGTCGAAGATATATGACGTGGGTGGATATTGGTATTATGATGGCGATAATAATGTAGACGTGAAGCGGGTGAATAATGATGGTGAGGTAGTGTATGATTTTTACAAGGTGCCGGTACACGAGATTGAGTTTGATAAATTGACGGAGAAATAGGGTGAGCGCGGAGAAGAAAAAACAGCGAAATGTGCTGGGACTCGTGGTGGCACTGGTAGTGGTGCTGCTCGGTGGAGTGGTGTTTATGGGGGCAGTGAGCGGGTGGTTTGGCAGTGAGCCGGTGACGCTAGACGCGGAGTATTATTGTGGTGAGGATTGTGATGGGGAAATGATGGATTTGTCGGGCGCTGAATATGAGGAGCTGGTGGCGGAGGGGAAGTCATTTGTGGTATTTATCGACCAAGGGGGATGCACGACGGCGGATAGATTAAGGGGGTATGTGAGGGATTGGGGCGTATCGGTAGGGGTGAAGGTATATCGGATGATGTTTGAGGACGAGCGCGAGACGTCGCTACACGATTACGTGAAGTATTATCCGTCGGTGGTAGTGGTATCAAAAGGTAAGGTGGTGGCGTGGCTCAGGGCGGATAGTGATGAGGATGCGGAAGAGTATAATGATTATGAGGCGTTTAGGGGGTGGATGATGGTGGTGGGTGGTGCAAAACAATAGCAAACTTGCGATTCAGCAACATCGATTAGCGAGAATAAAGCGCGCATTGGGGCGTGCTTTATTCTAATGCGCGTTATTATTGGTATTATTCTTGATTTTTTGACTTATTTTTGTTTTTTACTCGTAGTATGATCCAGAAAATGATTGCGATAATAACAAATAATATGAGGAATAGCAACCAAATAGGACAAATAATAACCATTTTTGATACTTGTGCGGTCGCATCTTCAAATTCCACAGTATATACTACATTAAAAATCCCGATTGCAGGAGTCTCATCCCAGGAAGTTGTCGTATAAAGCTGTCGGTCCGGCAGAATTGTTCTGGTTGCCGGTTTTTCTTCGTTTGTATAGATTTCCTCGCTTGAGAAAAGCGGATATACTTGGAGGGTGTATTTAGCTTCACCGTGGACGTTACCCAAGTTTTTCACTAATGATGAACCGCTGATTGAGCCACCTAGTAAAAAACTTGGTACACTAGCGTCAGTGATTTCTCCCCGCCTTGTTACGTCGCCAGTCACTTCGACATAGACCAGATGCGCTACGCGCCAAGTCTCTTTGACGCTTGCACCTCGGGAATCACTAGAAACTCTAGAATCATCTTTCGTAGCATCATCTTCATTTTTCTCCGTTACCATCACTGAAAAATACTGCCCACCAGCCGGTGCTGAATTCGGAACATTGACAGTGAAAATGATTTCTTTGTCGCCATTTGGTTCAATTTTTCCTTCAGTCGGAACATCAAACGTAACCCAGCTCGTAATTTCGCTATGGTTATTTTCCGCTTTATAAGTTACTTCATTTTGCTCATTCACATAAAATGGCTCGACCGAAAGCTCGTAATTCATATCTTGTTTAGCCTCAGCGGGGTTAGACACTTGAAAAGAAACTTTCTGCGATTCACCTGGGTTTACGATAATACTCTGATACATTGGTGAAACAGTTAGGGCATTGCCTGTCGCTGCCATCACGGATGGCGCTATTTGTATAAAGAATCCAAACACTATCGCCATAGCTCCAGTGACCCACCGCGTAATTTTTTTGAAGTTTTTACTCATTATCCTCCTTAATTATTATGATATTATTCGCTTAATGCGCAATCTAAGTTTTTATCGCCATAGATTTGTAAAATTTCGTCTTTTTCATAATTGCCACTAGATTCCCCTAATAAGAAAAATTTAGCACTGTTACTGTTTAAGCTCTTTCTTTCGGTATATAAAGTCATTTGTACTAAATCAGTAAGCGACAAATAAGTCGCGCCAAGCGCATCAGCACCCAACCCATTTGCACCAAAAGCCCGATTCATATCGGCATTTAACTTGGTAGTCTCTTGCTCGACTATCTTAGGATCGCTATAGTGCAATTCATATACTAGAGAAATAGACTTTAGTTTATCATCATTTAAGATAGCGTGTATTTTCACAGTTCCATTTCCTGGAGCTGTCTGGAAAGGATAGGTAATATTGTTGCCAACACAAGTAATCGACTGAGTTTTTATTGTACTGCCCTCGCTGTCGCTATACTTAGTTTCACCCTGAAGCAAAAACAAAATTAAAAATACAACAGCCAACGCACACAACCCAATGCCACTGACGAACAGCCAGAATCGTTTATTATTGGATTCATTTTGGTTATTCATTAATTGTCCTCTCCTTTCCAAATTCAATTATAAAAATGGAGGGTATATCCCAACCCTCCATCCATATTTTAGCTATAATTAGCTCGCTTGATAGCTTACCGTATAGGTTACAGCACCAGTGTAAGTGTCTGGAGCTTGACCTTGAGCAACGTAAACTCGGTAAGAAGGATTGAAAGTCGTCCCACTTGCCGAAGCCGTAGCAGTCAAGAAAGTGCCAGGAACGTGCGCCTTGTAAGTAGCATACGGATCGGTCGCTGCATTTGCCGCATTGGACTGGATGGCCCAGTTAGAAGTGGAACCACTTATTGCGGCACCAGTAGCGATGGTGTTGCTAGCAGTCTCACCAGTAAGGGTGGTGTCGCCAGACGAAGTGACCGTCACTGTACCGGAAGTCGTGTTGCACTTGATCGTGATAGAACCGGCACTCTCGGCTGCGGTAACGCCGCTATCAGTATCGGCAGCTGCATCTAGCACGGCATAGTTACCCACTGCAATGTTTTTGCTAAAATAACGATCTGTGTAATCACCGTCGCCCTCAGTAGCGCCATTTTCTAGAGTACAACCAGAATTAACAGTTACCGAAAGGTGATCAGTAAACTCGTTACTCCCAGCTGCCGCAAACACCCCAACTACCGGCATAGCGGCTAATGCCAACGAAGCTGCACTAGTTGCGATTATTGATTTTTTCATATTATTATTTCTCCTCTGCTTATAAGCAGGATTAATTTATATTTTGTGTTAAACGTGATACTTATCGAACAGTTGTTCCAGTCTATTGTCGAAACCGTGCAAATATCTTTCGGTTGTCGCAATTGATGAGTGCCCAATCATCTCTTTGATTTCGTAGATATTTGCCCCGTGCATTTGCAGATTAGTCGCAAAAGAATGTCGTAAAGCGTGAGGATAAAAACCAGGAAACCCTGCTGCACTGAAGGCTCGCTGCATCCTTTTCCGAATCGTTACCGTAGTAGGCGGTAATCCGTTGAGACTGACGCCCCACAGATAATCCTGGATATACTTTGCCTCTATCCACTGCTCAACTAGCTGCAAAGTTTCTTTACCTAAGTACACTTGGCGTAGTTTTCGCCCTTTACCGATGAAACTAACTTGGCGCCCCGAAAAATTTGCCAGACGCAAATTGGTTAGTTCCGCTATGCGCATTCCGGTTTCAAACATAATCCTAATCATCAAACCAGTTTCAAAATCTGACATCTTGATTACTAGGGCGATTTCTTCAGGCGAATAGTACTTTCGCGTGGTTTGCGTTATGCGCAATTTGGTGACTAAAGTTAAGTTAATAGGAATATTGGACTTAGGATTAACTTCTCGATAGTATCTAATCATTGCAACCAGGATTGAACTGTAGCAGTTCATCGTGCTTTTGGCAACGTTTTGTTTTAATTCACCCGCAATCCAAGTATCGAATACCTGGTTCGTTAGGTTTTCTAGTTTTGTAATTCCGGTTGAGTTGACGAATCTCGTCAGCACGCATCGTTTTTGCGACAAGGTCGCCTCGCTCATTTGCCGTACTTTCTCGCAATACCACAAATAATCTTCGATTTGTTTTTCGATTTCACACATAAAAACTCCTTTTAGGATATTCTAATATAGGTGATGCTTACCAATAACAACCTTGTGGAAAAGTCAAAATAAAAATTAGCTTAAAAAATGCTTGACAAGTCCATTCCGGTTATGTAAAATAGGAAATGTTAAAGGTTATACGTTTAACACAAAATATAAATTAATCCTGCTTATAAGCAGAGGAGAAATAATAATATGAAAAAATCAATAATTGCAACTGGTGCAGCTTCGTTGGCTCTCGCTGCTATGCCTGTAGTAGGCGCGTTTGCGTATAGCAGTGATAACCTGGCCGGTACCGTAACTGATCACTTGACTGTTAATATCCCGGCGTCTTGTACTATTCGCAATGCCAATAACGATGGTACAGATGGTGGTTCTGGTGATCAATCGAACCCAGCTATAGATAATTACTACTATGTTGAAATGACCAACGGTGAATTTAAGACTAATATTGGCGCAGCCGACTGGGACGATCGTACGGGTGAGCCTGGTGAAAATATGACCCCAACTGACACGATTACCATTTCATGCAACACTGCAAGTGATCCGACTCAGAATCCTAACCCAGCTGGTTGGGTGTTGACTGCGATTGGTGCTGGTACTACTGGTCACTTAACTGATTTATATAATGATGAAGCAGATACTTCGATTGCGACTGGTGTTAATGAAAGTGGTTCAACTTCCAACTGGGCATTCAAGGTTCTTAAGGGAACCGGCGACAACGTAAATTATTCTGCTGGATACTTCACGCCGTCTGCTGAAATAACCGCTCCTGTTTATGTTGCTGTACCGTCGTCTGAGCTCGATATTGCAACTGGCGCAGGTACCTTTGCTGGCGGATTCCAGATGTACTATCAGGTTTATGTAAGCCCAACTCAGGCTCAGGGTACTTACGAGGGTGCTGTTAAGTACACTCTTTACAACCCAGCTGTTTAATGCCTATATAAGCTGTACTGAAATATAGCCTCGAAAGGGGCTATATTTTTTGTATATAATATGATAAAATGGTTGTAATAAAGTGAGGAGAATATGGCGGAAAAAAATGACAATAAGAATAGAACTGCAATTATTGGGTTTTTTGTAGTTGTTTTGGTATCATTGTTTGTTTTAATTGTATTTTGGTTCTTTACGAATGGCAAAACGACTCATATTTCGGAACAAACTGAATATGGTTCGATTTCATCTTTAGTTTGTAAGAATGATCATTCGGACGGTGCTTTCTTTTCTTCTGAGTCGGTTCAAAGATATACTCATACTGTTACTGTAATGTTTATGGGAGGGAGTTTGAGCGATATGTCTTATAACTATGAGGGTATTTATCGAACGGCAAGCTTTGCAGAAGCCGATATGGCTAGAATGCATGCTAAGTATAATAAATATATGGGGGAGGTAGATGTTTATTCTGAAAGTTTGAATCCGATTTTTTCCACAGATGAAACGAAAGTTAAAATTTCACTATATGCCGAACTAAAGAAGCTTTCTAGGGTGACTTTACCTTTGTTTTTCTTGAGCAAAGATGATCATGATGGCTTAGATAAGCTTGATGCGGATAGTTTGAAAAAGAAGTTCGAAAACAGTGGTTTTAGCTGTACATTTCGGGAGTAAAGTGTTATAATTGAGAGTAAGTAAAGGAGGTTAATGAAAAAAAACAGAATAAAGTATCTATTAGTGGTGGGGTTGTTGGCGATTAGCTCTTGTTTAGGCTTGCTGGGTAGGGAGGTGCACGCTGGGTCGAATTCGATGACGGTATCTCCACCATATCGAAAGATTATTTTGATTCCTGGCGAGACTTATTCTGGGTTCGTTAGTGTTTTTAATTCTAGTGATAGCACTAGGGCGCTCAAATATGCAGTAGAAGTTGGGTCCTTTAGTCAACATAAGAGTGAGGGCGAGGGTTCAAAAGACGATTATGGATCAATGGACCATGTTAGTAGATCTAATTATAATCAGATAGTGGATTGGATTAAACTAGGCAAAACTGGCGGTTCTTTAGCTCCAGGTGCCAGTGAAGATATCCCATATTCTATTGAGGTCCCGAAGGATGCTCCTGGTGGCGGACAATATGCAACGATTTTGGTGGTCGATAATACGACGAGCGGAGTGCCCGGAGAAGGAAACATTGGGATTGACCAGTCTTTTCAATTCGCTTCAATAATATACGCGGAAGTGGCTGGTAAGACTGAAGAAAAAGGCGAGATAGTGGATAACTCGATGCCATCTTTCTTGTTGAATGGACCGTTGGTGGCAGAATCAATGGTTAAAAACAACGGTAACGTTCACACGGATGCGGAATATACTTTTCAGGTGTGGCCGCTCTTCTCGGATGAGGAGATTTGTACTAACGAAGAAGATCCGGAGACTAGTTTGATTCTTCCAGATACAGAGAGATATCATGCACAAAGTTGTGATTTGCCATCGGTGGGGATCTTCAAAGCGAAACAGACGGTTAAGATATTTGGTGAGACTTCTGTCGTAGAAAGGACAGTGATTATGTGTCCGTTGTGGTTGCTATTTGTGATTCTGTTCGTGATTATCGCGCTCATAATTTGGATATTTATGAAGGTGAAGAAGCATAAGAGCCCACGGAAGGATGAAGAGTAGGCTTTGGCTTAGCTGAAGAATACCGCCCTTATGGGGCGGTATTTTGGTGGGTTGTTGGGGTTTGGGGTTATGCTGTCTAGGTGATTGGAATATGAGTGCTAGTAGTACTAGGTGATTGCAAGAGGTGGGTTAATTTTATATATTTTTATGGTTTATAGAGGTGGTTTCTTTATATTGGTGGTTGACTTTTGGGTGGGAGTGGGGTATGATGGAGGTAAGAGTGAACTGGTGACAAATTGTCACCGATTGAAATAAATAATAGAGGAGGGAGAATGAGTGAAAGCACTAGATTATTAAAGGGGATAATGAAGACGTCGGGGTGGACGCAGGAGCAGGTGGCGGTGAAACTGGGGGTGAGTTATCCGACGATGAATGCGTGGGTGAATGGGAAGTCGAAGCCTAGGCAGGCGATGCTGGAGCGGATACGGAGGTTATATTTGGCGCAGGATATTACGGATGAGATTGAGCCGATATTCGTGACGCTGGTGAATGTGCCAAAGTGGCTGAAAGTTGACGATGTAGTGATTTTGGAAAAGGATTATGATAATAGCTATGATGACGAGGCGATTTCAGCGGCGATGAAGAGTGATGATGGCGAAGTGTGCAGCAGTAGTGTGGCGAATTCTGCCGATGTAGTGGTGCGGGGGACGAGTTCGGCGGGGCGGATTTATGATAAATTTGAGTCGCGAGCGAGAGCGAGGGTACTTTTTATCTTTCATAAAACAGCAATAGCGAGGGTGGTGGAATGGAATTATGCGGAAGAGGGGGAGTGACGCTTCGGTACTGGCTATACAGAGGTGGTTTCGTGATGCGGTGACTTATGAAGGGGAGCCGTATGTGATTGACTATGAGCAGGCGACAGCGGTGGCGGATGAATCGTTAAATACAATAGTAGTGGCGCGGGCGGGTTCTGGGAAGACGAGGACGCTAGTAGCGAAGATTGTGTATTTGGTGGCGAAGTGTGGAGTGGAGGCGGATGAAATTATGGCGTTTGTGTTTAATGCCAATGCGGCGAGGGAGATAAATGAGCGGCTC
>JAZPZQ010000034.1:0-53727 GCA_045544765.1 Candidatus Nanosyncoccus sp. | reverse complement strand
TGAAGTCGAAAGGCTACGATTACGGTGGGGGATAGAACAGTGGAGCGGAAGGAGACATATTACGATTTGCCGATGTCAGGGGTGATGGCGCTAGTGTCGGGGACTTGTGGAGTGTCGAATTACTATACAGTGCGGGCAGATGGCGCAAAGATGGATGCGGATGGCTATGTGTTAGTGGCGGCGAATTTGTCACGCTATCCGAGGTGCTCGGTGGTGGAGACATCGCTGGGGCCGGGTAAGGTATACGATACAGGCGGATTTGCGGCGAGTAATCCGGAGCAGTTTGATCTCGCGACGGACTGGACTAATCGGGATGGGCGATAGGGGGTTAGTGAAAAATAAAAAATCATTGGGCCAGAACTGGCTGAGGAATCGAGAAATACTAGAGGAAATCGCTGGATTAGCCGGCGAAGGTAAGCTCTGCGTGGAGATTGGGCCGGGGCTAGGGACTTTGACGTCGTCGCTTCTCAGGCGGTTTGAGAAGGTGATTGCGGTGGAGTTTGATGCGGATTTGGCAGCTAAATTACCGGGTTCGTTTCCAGGGAAGAATTTGGAAGTGGTGAATGAGGATATTTTGAAGTTTGATTTTGATGCGGTAGAGGGGCCATATGTGGTGGCGGGAAATATACCATATTATATTACGAGTCCGATTATTAAGAAGGTGCTGGAGGCGCAGAATAAGCCGGAGCGGGTGGTACTATTGGTGCAAAAAGAGGTGGCGGAGCGGATTGTAGATGAGCGAGAGACGGTTTTGTCGTTATTTGTGAAAAATCGGGCATCAGTATATGCTGGGCCAGTGGTTTCGCGAGCGGAGTTTACACCACCACCGAAGGTGGATTCCGAGGTGCTAGTAATGGAGCCGTATACAGAGCCTTTGGCGGAGGAGGAAGTGTTTGATTTAATTCGACGGGGATTTAGTAATCCGCGGAAGAAGCTAGTGCACAATCTGGCGAGGCTTAAATCGCGAGAAGAGTTAGAACGGGTGTTTGAGGAATGTGGGATTTCGCGAGATGCGAGACCCGGGGAGGTGGGGCTAGAAAAATGGGTGGAGCTCGGCAAAAAACTGGGGCGATACTAAATATCTAGCTATGAAAAATAGCAGAAAATGTGGGTTGACCGGATGGCGGTTATGGTATAAAATTGGGGTATGAGAAAGAATATATTCGACAAAACCTATTTAATCCCGGGTAGCATTGTAGGAGTGACGATGCTGGTGGGCGGAATATTAACTTTACCAGCGACGAGGGCGGAGGGGAGTGACACGAGTGTCTCTACTGCTACCATCACCGTGCCAGTAGCGTGTTCTATGATAGGAGTAGTAGATATACCGCACACTGCCGAAATTCCTAACGGTATAGATTCCCGTGGGAGTGATTACTATCCAGACGGAATAGGACAAACTACTCTAAAAGCCTATTGTAATGATAGTGAAGGTTTTTCCATCTACGCGGTAGGTTATTCTGACGATACAATAGGTAATACCTATCTTAGAGATGCTACGCTTGGGCAAGATGAAGATATTCAGACTAGCACGACATTTTCTGGTACTGATTCAGCTTGGGCAATGAAGATTGGTGTAACAAGTGGGAACTACCCAGCCATTGTAGCCGGCAGTAGCAGTGATACCGAAAAAGAATCTGGAGACCTAGATTACAGTACCTGGCAAGCAATACCTAGTAGTTATACCAGAGTAGCTTATCGGAACTCAGCTACAGATATAGATAACGATTCCATTGCCTCAGCTGAAGGTCCTAGTGTCACTACTACCTACGCTGCCTATATCAGCACTACCCAGAAAGCCGGGACTTATGTGGGACAAGTGAAATATACCCTCGTCCATCCTGCTTCTGAAGAAGCTCCATTATCACCACAGCCAGCTACGGCAGGCTGTATTAACTACTTCGCCAACGCTTCCGATGCCCTCGGCACTATGGGCTGCCAATCTCAAGATGACAGCGGTAACGCTCTCTTGGATGGAGCTTCTGTGACACTTCTTGCTTCTAACTTTTCTCGGACTGGCTATGGCTTCGCGGGCTGGAGTGACTCTTATGATTATGCTACAAATTCATCTGCTCACTTCTACGGTCCACAAGAAACCATCACTGTGCCTACTGGCACTACGGCTAACGGTCTAAGCCTTTATGCGGTGTGGGTTAAATCCGCTGGTAATATTCAAAGCTGGAATGGCTGCTCCTCACTGACCGCGGCAGACGAAGCTACTAATATCTTTAGCCAGAGTATCACAGCTCTGACTGACCAAAGAGATAGCCAGACTTACGCCATTGCTAAACTAGCCGATGGTAAATGCTGGATGATTGAAAATCTCCGCCTAGAAGCCGAAGACACCAGAAGTGATGCTAACAAGGCTCTCGCTCAAGGCTATGGCACAAGTACAACTTACGGTAACTTCTCCGGACTCGCTGATGCAGAATCAGCCAACTTCACAGCTAACTACTCCAGTTCTGCCACTGCAGCTACTACAGCTAACTCGCTTTACTATGCTGGTACGCAGTCCGGTACTGCCACTATAGATATCAGCCAAACAAGTTATGCTGGCTATCGTATGCCACGCTATAATAATACTAACACCTCCGCTCGTGCCTCCTCACCTACCGGTAACGATACAGCGATGTACAGTTATGGTAATTACTACACTTGGGCTGCTGCAATGGCAAACACTATATATTACAGCGGTCCTACTGCTACCGATGCTGACGGTAAAACTTCAGAAACTGTAGGCACATCACTCTGTCCATCCGGCTGGAAACTCCCATATGGTAGAAGTACAGGTAATGGTTCTATCGCAGGAGGCTTCTCATATCTAGATGCACAACTTGGTGGTACTGGTGCGAGTTCATATTCTAGTACTACTCCTACTGGTGCAGATATGTCTAAAGCCTGGCGTGCTTTCCCAAATAACTTCCTCTACTCCGGCTACTTCGGTACGTCGTCTGCTTACGGTAGGGGCAGCTACGTCTACTATTGGTCGTCTACTGCGGGCAATATCCGCAATTCGTACTACCTGTTCCTGGATAGCTTGACTGTGTACCCAGGTACCAATAACGACGGTAAGTACAGTGGCAGCAGTATTAGGTGCGTCAGCGGTTCTTAGCGCTAAGCCATAGCCTCTCCCCCTGTTAGTTTGCCGTTTACGGTTGTACCGCTCTGGGAAAAAGAAACCCAGGGCGGGCAGTTCGAAAATCTTCCCCAAGACCGCTTCAGGCGGTCCTGGGATGGGGATAGGAGTACTTTGGTCAGATTACAGAAATTCGCTGATAAAGAGTGCTGAAATCGCGAAAGTCACGAAAAAATTGGAGTTTCGCGACTTGGGGCTTAACATTAGCAAATTTACCTCTGTAAAATTTGAGAATTTGAAATCGCGAAAGTCACGAAAAAATTGGAGTTTCGCGATTTGGAACGATAATTCTCTTGCTTTTCGTTCTGATTTATGCTAAACTGAAGGTATGAAAAGGTTATCATATTTACGATTATTAGACAGTTTGCAAGACTTACGCGTGATTAAAGTGGTGACTGGGGTGCGCCGTTCGGGTAAGTCTACCTTACTGGAGCAATTTCGTGAAAGGTTGATTGAGGGCGGTATTCAAGAGTCTAGAGTTCAGTTTTATAATCTGGAGGATAAGCTCAATAAGAAGTATACTGAAGATGCGGATTTATTGCACGATGATATTTTGAGCGCTTTAGAGCCGGACGCGATGAATTATATTTTTATTGACGAGGTGCAGCTAATTCCGGATTTCGAGAAAACTTTGGATAGCTTACATTTGCGTCAAAATGTTGATTTGTATGTTACTGGTTCTAATGCTGATATTACGAGTAGTGAGATTGGGACTCTGCTATCAGGGCGATATGTCGAAATTAAGATGCAGCCTTTGACTTTTAGCGAGTTTTTGCAGTTTTTTTCAGATGGAGAAGCGGATAAATTTAGCAAATTCCAGACTTTTATGCGGTATGGTGGTTTTCCAGAGGTAGCGAAATTGCTTGCTGCTGGTAGAGATATGGCGGTCGCTCCATATCTTAGGGGCATTTATGAAACGGTACTTGAAAAAGACATTAAGACGAGGAAAAACATTCGTTTTATGGATGATTTTCGGAATCTTGTGAATTTTGCATTTAATAATATTGGGAATGTGACCTCGCCGAATAGTATATCTAATGTGCTGCGCGGAGAGAACCAAGTAATTGATAAGTCGACGGTGTCTAATTATCTGGATGCTCTGTCAGATTGTTATATTTTGTACCCAACTCAGAGGTTTGACATTCGGGGGAAACAGCTACTGAAAACTTTGGAGAAATATTATGTAGTGGATTTGGGGCTAGTTGATGCGGTGCTTGGGATGCCGAGTGGTGCGGATGTGGGGCATCGGTTGGAAAATATTGTGTTTTTGGAACTATTTAAGCGATATGATGGTAAAGTTTGGGTGGGTAAGAATTATGAGAAAGAGATAGATTTTGTGTGCAAAAATCTGGATGGCACATTGGACTATTATCAGGTCGCTGAGACTGCGGCGGGTCCGGAGACGCTGGCGCGAGAGTTGGCCGGTATTGAAAATACTGGGGATAGATATCGTAAAACTTTACTCACCTTGGATTTAATCGAAACCAATGAGGCTGGAGTGGCTAGACGTAATATCGTGAATTGGTTATGTGATGTTGATAAATAGAGAGTGTGATATAATGGAAGTATTATGTTAGATGTGAAGTTTATAAGAGAAAATCTAGAGCTCGTGGAGAAGTCTACGAAGGAAAAGGGGTATAAAATCAACGTGCGCGAGGTGATTGACCTCGATGATAAACGCAAGAAGGAGCTAGCGGAGGTAGAGGAGCTGAGACAGAAGCGGAATGAAATTGCTAGTAAGATGAAGGGTGGCAAGCCGGCGCCGGAGCTGATTGCTGAGGGGAAGCGGATTAAGGAGAAGTTGGCGGAGCAGGAGAAGCAGCTGGCGAAAGTAGAAGCTAAGGTGACGGAGGTGCTGAAGAAGATACCGAATGTGATTTTTGAGGATGTACCATTAGGGGGTGAGGAATGTTCGGTAGAGGTGAAGAAGTGGGGTGAGAATCACGCCAAGGGTGTGGACCATTTGGACTATGCGGTGAGCCGGGATTGGCTAGATTTTGAGCGGGGCGCGAAGGTAGCGGGGGCGAAATTTTACTATCTGAAAGATGGGTTGGCGTTACTCGAGAATGCGCTTTTGCAATATGGGTTGTCGAAAGTGATGGAGCACGGGTTTACCTATATGACGGTGCCAGATATGGTGTCCTCGCGGGTTTTGGAAGGTTGCGGGTTTAATCCGCGGTCGAGTGAGCAGTCGGATGAGTATTACATTGAAGGTGAGGATCTCGCGATGATTGCGACGGCAGAGATGCCACTTACGGGTTATCATATGGATGAGATTATCGACGAAGATAAGCTACCGCTGTTTTATGCGGGGTATTCGGCGTGTTTTCGTAAAGAGGCGGGGACGTATGGTAAATATACGCGGGGGCTATTCCGGGTGCATCAGTTTAATAAGCTCGAGATGTATGCGTTTTGTTTACCGGAGCAGAGTAAGGAAATCCACGAGAAGATACTCGCGATTGAGGAGGAGATTTGGCAGGGGCTCGAGGTGCCGTATCACGTAATTAATATTGCGGCGGGGGACCTGGGGGCGCCGGCGGCAAAAAAATACGATATGGAATACTGGTCGCCGGTGAATCAGAAATATCAAGAGATTACGTCGTGTTCGAACTGTACCGATTTTCAGGCACGAGCTTGTAATGTGAGGGTACGACGCAAGGATGGCACGGTGGAATTTGTACACACTTTGAATGGTACAGCGATTCCTTTGGCGCGGGCGCTCGTGGTGATGCTAGAGAATTTTGCGGTGGAAGGCGGAAAGTTTAAAGTGCCGAAAGTGTTACAACCGTATCTCGGCGGTAGGAGTGAGCTTTGAGACATAGTGATTTAACAATAAATGCGACAAGTGTCGCATAATTAACAGAGGTAATGTTAAAAAAGGAGGAAAATGATAGAAAAAATTGAAATTAACGGAAATGACTATAAGGTGGACGAGTCGCTACGGAAATATGTGGTGAAGCGGATTGGAAAGCTGGATCGGTATTTGCCGAAGGTGGCGAAGAAAGATGTGGTGTGTAAAGTGGTGGTATCGGAAATTGGTAAGGGTAAGAGTGATAAATATGAGATTTCAGCGGCGATGGAGCTCACGGGTGGCAAGGTAATTGCGGCGCGAGATGAATGTTCGAACGTGTTTGCGGGGGTGGACCTAGTGGAGGCGAAACTAATGGGGCAGATTCGGCGGTACAAATTAGAAGTGCAGCCGCACCGTCAAAAGAGGGGACTGAAAAGCCTCTTCCGCCGCAAGAGATAATGTGCTATAATAGGGGTAAATTGGAGTTAATATGGCGAAAAAATCAGATGCGGCTGTGAAGGCTGATGTAAAAAAGACTGAAAAAAAGTTAGCAAAAAAGCACAAGGAAAAGAAACCGACGGATAAGTTGGCGGATAAGACTGCGTTGACGAAGTTTTTACAGGGGGTGTTTGGTGATGCGCAGAAGAAGAAGCTGAAGCGTCTCTGGAAGAAGGCGCAGGAGATTACGCGCTTAGAGCCGAAGTACGAGGCGATGGATGACGATGAGCTGCGTGAGCAGACGGAGATTTTCAAGGAGAGAATCGACAAAGCGTTGAAACAAGTGCGAGATGAAGAGGCAAAAACGGCGGGGGCGGCTAAGGGCAAGAAGAGTAAAACTCGCAAGAAAAAGGCGCTGGATGATACCAAGATTTTGAATGAGATTTTGCCTGAGGCATTTGCGGTAGCGAGAGAAGCAGCGAAGCGGGTGACGGGACTTCGACCCTATGATGTACAGCTGATTGGTGGTATGGTACTAAATGAGGGCGCAGTGGCAGAGATGAAGACGGGTGAAGGTAAGACGCTTGTGGCAATGCTGCCAGCATATCTTAATGGTATGACAGGGCGTGGTGTACACGTAGTGACGGTAAACGATTACTTGGCACAACGTGATGCGGGGTGGAATGGTCCGATTTATGATTTCTTGGGTTTATCAGTTGCGGTGATTATCAATGAGGCTTCGTTTATTTATGATGCGGAATATGAGAATGAGGAACATGCGGATGAGCGGTTTCGGCATTTGAAGCCGTGTACGCGGAAAGAAGCGTATAATGCGGATATTACTTATGGGACTAATAATGAATTTGGGTTTGATTATTTGCGCGACAATATGACGAGTGAGGTGCAGTTCCTGCGTCAACGGGAGCTCAATTTTGCGATTGTAGATGAGGTAGATTCGATTTTGATCGATGAGGCGAGGACGCCACTGATTATTTCGGCGCCGGCGGGAGATAATCCGGAATCGTATTATCAGTTTGCGAAGGTGGCGGCGCGGTTAGATTCAGACGATTATATCTTTGACGAAAAGCGACGCTCGGTGACTTTGACAGATAAAGGTATCGAGAAAGTTCAGGAGATTCTGGGTGTAGATAATCTGTATTCGACCAAAAATACGCGACTAGTGTATCATTTGGAGCAGGCTATCAGAGCTGAGATTATCTTTAAGCGTGATAAAGATTACGTGGTGACTAATTCGGGTGAAGTAATTATCGTGGACGAGCATACAGGGCGGCTGATGCAGGGGCGACGTTATAATGAGGGGCTACATCAGGCAATTGAGGCCAAGGAAGGCGTGGCGGTGAAGCAGGAGTCGATGACGCTCGCTACGATTTCATTCCAGAATTTCTTCCGGTTGTATAAGAAATTGTCTGGTATGACTGGTACGGCATTTACTGAGGCGGAGGAGTTTCAGCAGATTTATGCGCTAGACGTGATTCAGATTCCGCCGAATAAGCCGATTATTCGTGTAGATAAGGATGATTTGATCTATAAGACTAAGGCGGGGAAGCTGAAAGCGATTGCGGACGAGATTCGTAAATATCACGAGAAGGGCCAGCCGGTGTTGGTGGGCTCGGGCTCAATTGCGAATAATGAGGAAATTGCGAGGTATCTGGACCAATATGGGTTGCCGTATGAGATTTTGAACGCGAAGAATAATGAGCGGGAAGCGGCGATTATCGCGAAAGCGGGTGAGAGAGGCGCAATTACTTTAGCCACCAATATGGCAGGGCGTGGTACCGATATTAAGCTAGGTGACGGAGTACGTGAACTAGGGGGCTTGGTGGTGATTGGTTCGGAGCGGCACGATTCAAGGCGGGTGGATAACCAGCTGAGAGGTCGAGGGGGTCGTCAGGGCGATCCGGGTACGACGCAATTCTTCGTGAGCTGCGAAGACGATTTGATGCGGATTTTCCAGGGGGATAGGGTAAAGATGCTGATGACGCGACTAGGGGTGCCAGAAGATACACCGATTCAGACAAAATCGATTTCGAAGACTTTGGAGGCGGCACAGAAGCGAATCGAAGGGTTTAACTTTGATTCACGTAAGAATGTGGTACAGTACGATAACGTGATTAATCGTCATCGTAAAGTGGTGTATATGATGCGCCGAAAGATTCTAGAAGGTGAGGATATTGAGCCAGAGATTAAGCGGTTGATGCGAGACGAAGTAGGTATGTTGACGGAGTTTTCGTCAAGGGTGAATAAGAAGTTTGACGAAGAGTTTAAGGCGGTGTTTGACTTTGATGAGGATTTGATTCACGGGATTGGGCTGAAGCGGAAGGAAAAGGAGCGTTATAAATTAGCATTTGAGGCGGTAGAAGAGGCTTATAAGGCGAAGGAAGAGGAATTTGGTGCCGAAACGATGCGCAAAGTAGAGCGCGAAGTGTATCTGAAAGTTTTGGATACTCTATGGATGCAGCACCTTGAGAATATGCAACATTTGCGTGAAGGGATTCACTGGCGTTCGGTGGGGCAGAGAGATCCTTTGGTGGAGTATCGGAGTGAATCGCAGAAGTTATTTGACGGTTTACAGAGGAATTTGCGTGAAGAAGTGCTGAAGATTCTGCTTTCGATTACCCCGTCTGAAGCGGCGATGGAGCAGGTGACGGATGGTGAAGAATACGAATCTGAGCTAACTAAGATGGCGGAGACGCAGACGGAGCGTGGAGTGAATGAGATTTCGGCGGGCGAGAAGAATTTGGACGATGAGTTTAAGAAATCCAATAAGGAACCGGCTCACGGCAAGCGGTCGACAGCGAAGCGAAAAAGCAGTGCTAAGAAAAAGAAGAAAAAGTCTGGTCATAAGCGAAAATAGTCTAAACTGGTGCGAAGTGAGGTAAAATGAAACATTCGGTAGAGGAGATTACTCTTAAAAATGGGGCTAGGGGGCTACTCATAGATATCCCTGGGGCGAGCGTGATGTCTACTAGAATTCAATTTCGAGCGGGGATGATGTATGCCAAGAATCACGAGGTATATGAAATACCGCACATAGTGGAGCATTTGGCGTTTGGGGCAAATGCAAAATTTAAGGACGAGCAGGCGTTTGAGGCGGAGTTTACTAAGAACGGAGCTTATCATAACGCGTGGACTTCGGATATCTCGGTGTGTTACGAGACGGAATGTGCGGATTTTGAGTGGGAAAGGATAATGGAATTACAGCAAGTTTCTATCTGTGAACCACGCTTTAATGAGGAGGAATTGAAGTCGGAAAAGGCCAATGTGAAATCGGAACTCACGGGTTATATGAATGATTATTACCGTTTGTTATGGCCGAGAGTACAGCAGGCGGTGGGGGAGGATATTTTGGCCCTGCCGGAACGGATTGAAACGATTCGGAATATTGAGCTAAAAGACATTCGGGAGCATTATCGGCGGACGCATACGGCGAAAAACATGATGTTTATTATCGCGGGGAAGATTAGGGGGCGTAAGCACAAGATTGTGAAGATGCTAGAGGGGTGGGGGCTTAAAGAGGGGGAGAAGTTCGAAATACCGATGACGGAGTTACATTCTTCGGACGCGGTGTCGATTAGAAGGAAGGATGCGTCGAATATCACCTTTGGATTTTCGCTGGTGACGCCGAGGCATTTGGATCCGTCGGAAGTGTTTGCGATGAATTGTCTGAATCATATTTTGAATGGGACGACTAATTCGAAAATCTTTGGGGCGGCGCGGAAGCGAGGATTGGTATACGGGATGGGGTCTTCGGTGGCGAGTAATGCACATAATTCGTATTGGGATTTTGATGGGGAGGTGAATGTAGAAAATGCGGAGGCGTTGTTTGAGCTGATTCAGACGGAGCTGATGAAGACGTTGAATGGTGAGATACTAGATATGGATTTCTTGGCGGCGAAGTCGTATGCGCTAGGGCGATTCCAGATGGGGGCGCAGACGGTGGGGCAGATTGCGGATTATTATGCGGATGGGTATTTTACCAATGAGACGATAGTGAAATATGATTCGATGCCGAATATGATCAAGGCGGTGGATAAATTCAAGATGATTGAGCTGGCGCGTGAGTTTGCGGGGTCGGGGATTAAGGGGTTTGCCGCGGTTTCGTCAGTGGAAAAGGCCGTGATAAACGAACTCGAAGCTAGGTTAAACTTCTAATAGCTAATTTATTCGCTGCTCACTCACGTCAAGTAATTTTTAGCGATTTTTTTAACGGAAATTTTGCGTCTCGATGGGAGATGCTTTACCCGCTGCAAAATTTCCTAAAAATTGCTAAAAATTACTTGGTTCGTTCAATGCTCATAAATTAGCTATTAGAAGTTTATACTGATCCCCGCGGTCGTAGACATTTTCGAACATATCAAAGGAAGCGGCGGCAGGGGACATCAGGACGATGGCGGGGGCGAGCTGCTCGGCTCTGGCTTTGGCGGAGGCAATGGCTTCTTCGAGGGATTTGACAGTCACGAAGCGGTCGTCGTGGTATTTTTTGGCGAGGGCGTGACCGGATTCGCCCATTAGGACAATATGCTTAATCTGGGGAGATTGGAGAATTTCGTAGATTTCGGGGAGGTCTTCATTGTCGGTCTTGTCGCGGCCGCCAATAATAACGACGAGATTACTATGCGGGAAGGAATTAACGGCCACACGGGTGGAGCTAGGGTTGGTGGAGAAATTGTCGTCGTAGTATTTGACGCCGTTTAACTCGCGGAGGAATTCGAGGCGGTGGGGGAGACCGTGGAAGGCTTGCAAACCGGCCAGAATAGTGTCTTTTTTGGTTCTTAAATATTCATCTGGTGATATATTATAGAAGGAAGCAACGGCGGCGATGGCGGCCATAGCGTTTTCTTGGTTGTGACGGCCGGGGAGGGTGACGGAAGACTGGATGACGGCTTCGATGTCATCAAAATCATTAAACGGATAGGCGATTTTGGTGGCCTTAGTAGCGAGGGCAATTTTGACGGCTTCGGTATTGTTTTGATTAAAAATGAGGTAATCTTTGGGGGTTTGGAATTTGGTGATATTGGCTTTGGCTTTAAGGTAGTCGTCGTAATCTTCGTGGACGTTGAGGTGGTCGGGCTCGAGGTGGCCGAGGACGGCGATGTGGGGAGATTTATCAAGGTCCCAGAGTTGAAAACTAGATAATTCGTAGACTACGATGGAGTGTTCGGTGAGATTGTCAAGAATATCGATGGATGGGGTGCCGATATTGCCAACGAGGTGAGCGTCTTCGCGGTGGGCATCGAGGAGGGATTTGATGAATGAGCAGATGGTGCCTTTGCCTTTAGTGGCGGTGACGCCGATAATGGGGCAGGGACAGTGGTCGAAGAAATATTTGGTGACGCTAGATTCGTTTTTGAGATGAAGTGGTGGGACGGAGGGGCTGCGGAAGACATAATCGTAGTCTGAAAAATCTTTTGCTTTAATATCTTCATAGGTAAAATCTTCGAAAATATCGAATTCTGCATCTGGATAATGAGATTTGAAATAGTTTTCGGTAGATTTGCCTTCTTTACCGTAACCTAGTAGTGCAATTTTCATATTGTAATTTCCTTATAATGGGGTTGACTTTAGAATTGGTGTGCGGTAGAATATTAGTAGGATATGTTAATTGCTCTTCTTATCACGAGGGGCAATTTTCAGTTTGATCGTGACTTTGACGTCTTGGACTTCAACTTCCATAAACCTCCTTTCTTCTGACTGCTCTTAATTATTAAAGTGTCAACCCCATAGAATGATTATAGCATATAGAAGTTAGCTTGGACAAAAATGTGCTATAATTAAAGTACTCACGCTAAACTTCGGTCACTGGCGATGAGAAAAGTTTTAAGTTGTGTAGGTATTTGTCATTTAGCCTCGCAGCCAAGAGCCAATAAATTAGGCTCGCATAAATGACTCAAATAAATTTAATTTAGGAGAGTCTTTATGAAAAACTTTAACAAAAATACAACGGAGCGAGTCGAAGTAATGGCTCTGTTCGGTTACGAGATGACGCCGTGTCAGCCTCTCACTTTTAGGCGACGCGGAGAATCGGAAACCGAGGTTTCAGAGCTTCTTCGCACACAAATTCGGTTTGTGGGCGGGGTGGCACTTCACATCTTCGATGTGCTCGTTGGCCGGGAAAAACTGACGCTAGAGTTTAACTCTCGCGACCTTTCCTGGTACCTCACACAATAAAGAATAGCCCGCAAGGGCTATTCTTTATGTTATAATATGAAAATGAGTGTTTGGCAAGAATTAAAGACACCGTTTTTAATACTGGCACCGATGGAGGGGGTGACGGATGTGATTTTTCGGCAGGTGGTAGCGAGAGCGGGGCGGCCGGATTTGTTTTTTACGGAATTTACGAATGTGTCGTCTTATGCTTCGGAAAAGGGGCGGGCGAATGCATTGGAAAGGCTAGAAATTGCGCCGACGGATGCGCCGATAATTGCGCAGATTTGGGGTAAGAATCCGGAACATTTTGCGGAATGTGCAAGCGCGCTTGAATCGCTAGGGTTCTCTGGAGTGGATCTCAATTTTGGTTGCCCAGATAAGCACGTGAATAAGGCGGGCGGTGGTGCGGCAATGATTCGGACGCCGGAACTCGCGGTAGAGTGTTACAGAAATGCGCGGAAGAATACTAATTTGCCAGTGTCGATCAAAACGCGGCTAGGGTGGTCGGACGTGAATGAATTTCGGGAATGGTTACCGGTACTATTGAATGAACATCTGGCGGCGCTGACGGTGCACCTACGTACTAAGAAAGAGATGAGCAAAGTGCCGGCGCATTATGAATTGATACCGGAGATTGTGGCGTTACGTGAGAAATTGAGTCCAGAGACGAAATTGATTATTAATGGCGACATTCGTGATAAGGCACACGCGATGGAATTATACGGTGAATATCCTGAGGTGGATGGGTTTATGATTGGACGCGGAGTGTTTGCGAACCCATATTGCTTTACAGACCATACTCCGACACGGGAAGAATTGATGGAACTTTTGAAAATGCATCTAGAGTTATATAGACCACCTTATGAGCCCTTGAAGCATTATTTCAAAATTTATGTTAATAATTTCCCGGGGGCGAAGGAGCTTCGGGCGAAGCTGATGGAGACGCACTCGGTAGAAGAGGCGCGTGATATAATAGAAGGATGGAAGAATTAAAAAAACGGTTAGCTAATCTGGAGGGGGAGTTTTTGAAGGTTTACGAAAAATTAAAGATTGCCGAGAAGCTGGCGCAGGTGGCGGAGCTAGAAAAGCAGGTAGCGGAGCCGGATATTTGGAAAGATGTGGAGGAAGCAACGGCGAAAAATCAGGAGTTAGCAAAGTTGCAAGATGAGACCGGAAATTGGGAGCTATTAAAGACTCAGATCGGTGATTTGAAGGAGCTGATGGAGCTGGCGGATGAGGGTTTGAAGGACGAAATAGAGGGGCAGATTGAGGCGATGGAGGCGAATTTGACAGAGCTAAAGAAAGCGTTGCGATTTCAGGGGCCTTATGATGGACATGATGCGATTGTGCGGATTACTTCAGGAGCAGGAGGTACGGAGGCGATGGATTGGGCAGGGATGCTGGAGCGGATGTATCTGAGGTTTTTTGAGCGAAAAGGGTGGAAGGTGACTTGCTTAGAACGGGTGACAGGGGAAGAAGCGGGGATTAAGACTGCGGTATATGAGGTGAGCGGGTCGAATGCTTATGGGTGGCTGAAATCGGAGCACGGAGTACATAGATTAGTGCGTTTGTCGCCGTTTAATGCGAATAATTTGAGACAGACTTCGTTCGCGTTGGTGGAGATTTTACCGGTGATTAAGGCGGATACAGAGGTGGAAATTGATGATAAAGATTTGCGGATAGATGTTTATCATTCTGGCGGTCATGGTGGTCAGGGAGTGAACACGACGGATTCGGCGGTAAGAATTACACATTTACCGACAAATACGGTGGTGGCGATCCAGAATGAGCGGAGTCAGCACCAGAATAAAGAGAAGGCGATGGAGATTTTGAGGGGGAAGTTGGCGCAAATGCAGATGGAACAGCACGCTTCGACTATTGGTGAACTCCGGGCGGGGGAGTCGGCGGGTTGGGGACAACAGATACGTAATTACGTTTTACAGCCGTATAAGCTGGTAAAAGATACGCGAACGGGATACGAGGAGACTGATCCGGAGGCAGTGTTGGATGGGAGAATCGAAGGATTTATTGGAGCATTTCTAGAACAGTAAGTTTTAATAGCGCGTGAGCGAAGTTGAATATTGATTTTTTGGTGAAAAAGTGATATAATAGTAGGATTGTAGCACATTAAAAATTATATCAGCTAAGGAGGGTGAATGAATGGCTTTAAGGAATAGACGGGTAAAACCGATTAGGCGCAATCAAGTTGAGGAGCCCAAGGTTGGGTGTATTTATCGAAACGTAGCTCGACTATGTTTTGAAGATGAACTGCCGGATTATAAGGATTATGAAGCGGTGCTTTCTAGAGGTAATCTTGAGGAAATTGAAAGGTTTGTCAAAGTGAGGGATATTTTCTTGATGATGTCTACTGGACTTAAGCAGATACTGATTAAAGACAACATCAGATTGCCAAACGATTTTGCGGAAGTAATGACTTACAGTGAAGAGCCGGAATACGACCTCGAAGAAATAATTATTGAGATTGGATTGAGAAAATATTCAAAATCTGAAAAGGCGGTAGTTTTATTGGAGACGTTAAAGGTTGTACACGACGAATGGGTACGAATTCACGCGGAGCGTTTTTTTAGCGAGAATAAACGAGAAAAATGCAGATTTTTGCAGTTTGAACTATTGGGACCAGCTGAAGTGGGATTGCATCGGATTTTTATAGATGAGATTTTCACGTTGCTTGGTTTGATGTCGGATGAGGCAGAAATAACAAAGCAGTACTGGAAGATGCAGGAAGCTTTTATTAAACAAAACGGAATTTGGTCCAGGGAGGATTTGGTTGGTTTTATTATGAAAGCGGATTATAATTCGTTGGCGCGAGATATTTGTGATATTTTGAGGACAGATAGGACCGTGGCGGAGATAATGGCAGATAACTAAGGCTGATATGAAAACACTGAGGCTCTTTTAGGGCCTCATTTTTGGTATAAAAATAACCCCCTTGCTTTTAAGCACGGGGGCTAGGGGGGATTAGATGATGTTGCCTAATCGGCAAAACCAAATTGCTATTAGTAATATGATTGCGATGGCGAATACGCACCCACCGGCATTTTTTAGATCCATCGTCCTTGGGTCGTCATCATCACAGTAATCGAGCTCGAAGTTGCTTCGGCGATCGCGAATGACAAAAATGATGACCGCTAAAGCCAAGAAAAGTAGCGTGATGACAATGTGTAAAACACCTAAGGCTATTCTGCCGTCCCGGATTGACTCTATTGCGGAAATTGGTCCAATGAGCATAGCCATTGCACTCATCAGTAGTATTGCTACAATATACATATCCATCCTCCTTTTAAATGTGCAACCCGCTTGGCGGGTAAAATACAGATAGCTCTATAAAAAGAGCCTATGTCTGTATTATAGCATATTTTGTGGAAAAAGTAAAGATGGTGGTACTTTGGGGTGGCGTAGGGCTGTTTTTAGTAGCGGTTTTTGGCAGTTTGTGTATAAATTGGTATAAAATAGGGGTTCACAAGATAGAAAATGTGTGGTATAATGTAGGTAATAACTAGACATAAGGTCAGGTCCTGTGCGTTTTGCCACGGGAAACCGGTCTCAAAGTCTAGTTTTAGTAGTGGATTTTACCTGTTGTACAGAGGCAAAATCACAAAATAGCGCCTAGAGGGCGTGTGGAGTGCCAGGAGGGGATTTTAACTGGTGTATTAAACAAAATAAAGGAAAGGAATAGGATGCAAGTCATTCTCGGCACCAAAATTGGTATGACCCAGATTATCGGCGAAGATGGCGTCGTGACTCCGGTTACGATTCTGCAAGCCGGTCCGTGCACGGTGACTCAGATAAAGACTATCGAGAGCGATGGTTATAATGCTGTGCAAGTGGGCTACGGTCAGGGTAAGAATCTGAGCAAGTCGGTTTCCGGCCACCTGAAAAAGGCTGGAGAAAATATCAATCCTAAGGTCCTGAAGGAATTTCGCGTTGAGGAGATTCCGGAGGAAATGAAACTAGGCTCTCAGCTTACGGTCGAAAGTTTCAAATTAGGTGATAAGGTAGCAGTCACGGGTACTAGTAAAGGTAAAGGTTACGCTGGTACAGTGAAGCGCCACAATTTTAACGAATCACGCAATACGCACGGTTTTAAGGGCGATATTCGTAAAGTCGGTTCCATCGGTTCGATGTACCCGCAAAAAGTCTGGAAGGGCAAGAAAATGCCAGGCCGGATGGGTCACGAGCAAGTTACCGTGAAGAATTTGACTGTCGCTTATATCGACGCGGAAAAGAATTTGCTAGGGCTTAAAGGCGCTGTGCCTGGTCCAAACAAAGGTATTGTGAGCGTGGAGGGAAAGGAGTAATATGGCTAGTTTGAATAAAGATGTATTTGGTCTAACCGTAGAGAACCACGAACTGGTGAAACTCGCTTACGATGCGTATCTGGCTAACTCTCGTAGTTCACACGCGAAGACTTTGAAGCGTGGCGAAGTGCGCGGTGGTGGCAAGAAGCCGTGGAGGCAAAAAGGTACTGGTAGAGCTAGGTTTGGTTCGACCCGTAACCCGATTTGGCGTCACGGTGGTGTGGCATTTGGTCGCACTGGCAATGAGAACTTCACTAAGAAGATTGCAAAATCATCGAAGTTACTCGCTGTGCGCCAGGCTCTTTCGATGAAAAATGCGGATAAAGCTGTTTTGGTATTACCAGCTGATGTGAAATTAACTGGCAAAACTAAAGATGCAGCTAAAGTTTTGAAGGATATGAAGCTTGAGGGTAAGAATGTGCTCGCGGTTGCGGCAGAAAAGACTCCAGAGGTGCTGCGCTCCACCAATAATTTACCAAATGTGAAATTGGTACGCGCAACTTATCTTAATGTGTTTGACATTATGAACGCGGACGCGATTGTATTTTCTGAGGCGGCTCTTAAGCTCACCGAAAAATGGTTAATGGGAGAGGAGAAGTAAGATGGCAACGACAGATAAGACTAATATCCAGTTACATTTACTCGAGCCTCGTGCTACCGAGAAGAGCTATTTGGAGCAGACCAACCGGATCTATGTTTTCCCAGTGAATAAATCAATGGGTAAGCAAGAAATCGCACGGATGGTGGAAAAAGAATTTAATGTAACCGTGACGGACGTGAGAACTCTAATCCGTAATGGTAAGAAAACTAAGTATAGCAAAGGCAAGCACGCTTATCCTGGCATTACACACCGTCAAGACAAGAAGTTTGCTTATGTTAGATTAAAGCAGGGTGATTCAATCAAGGTATTTGACGAGCCCGAAAGTGAAACCAGCGCAAAGGAAGCCAAAAAGGCTGAAAAAGCAGCCAAGAAGGCGGACAAGAATGCAGGGAAGGAGAGTAAATAATGGCAATTAAAGCTTACCGCCCGATGACACCGGCGCAAAGGCAGAAGACGACTCAGGATTTCGATCAAATTACGACCGATAAACCTATGAAGTCTCTCATTCGCGCTAAGAAGCAACAGGCGGGTAAAAATAATCAGGGTCGCATCACGGTGCGACACCGCGGTGGTGGCGTCAAACGTCATTATCGCATCGTAACTTATAAGTTACCAGAGAATTTGACCTTTACTGTGGAGGAAATTGAGTACGATCCGAACCGTTCGGCACGGATTGCCCGAGTAAAGGACGAAAATGGTACATATTATTATGTACTAGCTGATACTAAGATGACTAAGGGTACGACTTTTAAGACCGGTAAAGAGATTGAGGTCGAAGAATCGTCACGGATGCCACTCGAGAATATCCCAGTGGGTACATTTGTGTACGCGGTGGAGTTGACTCCGGGTCGTGGTGCGCAGATGGTACGCGCGGCGGGGGCTTCAGCCCAGCTGATGGCAAAAGAAGATGGTTATGCCACTCTGAAGATGCCGTCTGGTGAAGTGCGCAAGGTGCTCGCAACTTGCGAAGCGTCGATTGGTACAGTTTCGAATGTTCAACATCAGAATATTAAGATTGGCGCGGCAGGTCGAAGGCGCCGTAAGGGTATTCGCCCAACCGTACGTGGTGTGGTGATGAATGCTACGGATCACCCACACGGTGGTGGTGACGGTGGTCGTCACGGTTCGGGTAAAGCACCTCGCACGCCTTGGGGTCAGCTCACTTTGGGTTATCGTACCCGTCACAATAAGAAAACTAATAAGATGATCGTGCGCAGTCGCCACGAAGGAAAGAGGAAATAATGTCGAGGAGTATGAAGAAAGGTCCATTTGTGGATTTCAAGCTCGCAAAGAAAATTGCCGCACTTTCCAGCGAGGATCGCACCGTAATTAAGACTTGGGCGCGTCAGTCGACCATTTCACCAGAGATGGTGGGTCGGACGATTGCCGTACATAACGGTAAAGTTCACGTGCCGGTGTTTATTTCGGAGAATATGGTGGGTCACAAGCTTGGTGAATTTGCGCCAACTCGTAAATTTAAACGCCATGGTGGGAAGAAGGCAGCAGAAGCTGCGGCGGCGAAAGGAAAGGCATAAGCTATGGCGGAAACACATTTTGCTCACGCATATGAGAAGGGAATTGATTCCCAGCCAAGGAAGACCAATGTGGTCGCTAGCTTGGTGAGAGATCGCTATGTAGCGGATGCAGTGGTGATTTTGGAGCATACACCACGCCGGGCTGCTCGTGCCGTGCTAAAGGCGGTGGAGTCAGCTAATGCGAATTTGTTAAATAATTCTAAGGTGTCGATTGACCCGAAAACGATTCGGATTGCTCGGATTTTTGTGACGAGCGGAACGAGGATGCGCCGGTACAAGCCAGCGTCGAGAGGTCGTGCGTTACCTTATGAGATAATTTCGTCCAACATTTTTGTTGAGGTCGCAGGCGAAGAAAAAGTTAAGAAGGCTGAAGCAAGCGCGGATAAAAAGTCCGAAAAATCGGTAAAATCCGAGAAACCTGCTAAGGCTGAAGCGAAGAAGGAGAAAAAGTAATATGGGTCAGAAGGTTAATCCCATCTCTTACCGTCTCCAGGTCAGCAAAGATTGGACTTCAAAGTGGTTTACACGGAAAAGTAATTTTCGTCACTGGCTAGTGGAAGACGTCAAGATTCGCAAATACATTGAGGACAGATTTAAGTCACGTCCGACGATTGCGCGAATCAACATTGAGCGCTCTGCTAATCTTACCACGATTACGATTTTGACGGCGAAAGCTGGTACGGTAATCGGTAAGCAAGGCGCAGGGATCAATGAGTTAAAGAAGGGCCTCGAGAAGATTATCGAGGGTCCGATTCGAATTAATGTCGAAGAAGTTAAAAAACCAGAACTTAATGCTAAACTCGTAGCCGAAAACATCGGTTTCCAGCTGGGCAAGCGGATGAATTTCCGCCGAGCTGTGAAGATGGCTTTACAGTCAACAATGAATGCCGGCGCGAAGGGGGTGCGTATCGAGGTGGCAGGGCGTCTAAATGGCGCCGAGATGTCGCGTCGCGAGAAGTTTATCGAGGGATCGGTGCCTCTACATACACTGCGCGCGGATATCGATTTTTACTGTCATCACGCACCAACGATTGCGGGTATTGTAGGCGTCAAAGTTTGGATTTATAAGGGGGAAAAGTAAGATGGCTATAATGATTCCAAAGAAGCTTGCGCATCGCAAGGTTCGTAAAGGCAAAAACGAAGGTATCGCAACGCGTTGTAATACGGTGGCATTTGGTGACTATGGCCTAATGTCACTAGACAACGAGCGGGTGAACTCACGCCAAATTGAGGCAGCCCGTCAGGCGATTACCCGTTATATTAAGCGTGGTGGTAAAATCTGGATTCGGATTTTCCCACATACACCTGTGACCAAGAAGCCACTTGATGTAAAAATGGGTTCGGGTAAGGGTGAGCCGCAATTTTATGTAGCAAAAGTGAAAGCTGGTACGGTGATGTTTGAAATCGCTGATGTGACTGAGGAGCAAGCGCGTGAAGCCTTGCGACTCGCTTCACACAAGTTGCCGGTGAAATGTAAAATAATTAAGAAAGAGGAGTTTTAAAATGGCACACACTTTGATTGGGGTTGTGACTTCCGACAAGCGCGATAAGACCATTACCGTCTCCATCGTTTCTCGGGAAACACACCCGCTATATCGTAAGCAGTACTCGAAAACTCGTAAATATACTGCGCACGATGAAAAGAATGAAGCCCACAAGGGTGACCGCGTACAAATCGCCGAAACTCGTCCGATTTCTAAGACCAAGGCTTATACTTTGGTGAAGATTTTGGAGCGTTCGCACGGTACGGTAGAACTGAAGGAAGATGTGACTGAGGTTGATTTGCCGGAAAAGGTTGGCGCGGATGAGATCGCACGTGTAAAGAAAGCTGAGGCGGAAGCTAAGGAAGCTGAGAAGGCGACTAAGGCTGACGAGGCTGGCAAGGCTGCTAAGGCGAAGAAGGCCGACAAGGCTGAAGGGGAGGACGCTTAAATGATACAACAAGAAACTAGATTAAAAGTGGCTGATAACTCTGGCGCGAAAGAGCTTGGCGTAATCCGGGTACTGGGTGGCACTAGGGCTCGCTATGCTCGCGTGGGTGATATCGTAACTTGTTCGGTGAAGGATGCGTCGCCAACTGGTAACATTAAGAAAAAGGCAGTGGTGCGTGCGGTAATTGTGCGTACGGTTGCGCCAATTCGTCGTCCAGATGGTTCGACTATCCGGTTCGATGAAAACGCAGCGGTACTCGTAAACGAGGACAAGACTCCTAAGGGTACGCGTGTGTTTGGCCCGATTCCACGGGAACTGCGTGACGCTGGCTTTACGAAGATTATTAGCTTAGCACCGGAGGTACTCTAAAATGAAAAGTTTGAAAGTGAATGACAAAGTTTTAGTGATTGCCGGTGATAATAAGGGTAAGGAAGCTAAGATCGTGAGCATTGACCGTGTGAACGGTAAAGCTTGCCTTGAAGGTATTGGGTTGGTCGAGCGCCATATGAAGAAGACGCAATACAACCCTGCCGGTGGCAAGAAGACGGTGCATCTGGGGATTGATTTGTCGAATTTGAAACTGGTGGAGGCTGCAAAGTACGTGAAGTCCTCTGTGAAAAAAGTTGACAAGAAAGATGACAAGAAAAAAGCTAAGAAAGGAGCTAAGTAATGGCGGAAAAGAAAACGGCTGCTGAAGCTAAAGCCCCCAAGACTACCGCGAAAAAGGTAGCCAAGGCTGACGCAAAAGCACAACCACGCCTGAAAGCTCTCTATAATAACGAGCTAAAGGCGAAACTTCAGAAAGAGCTGGGGCTTGGTAATATCAATCAAGTACCAGAGCTAAAGAAGGTAGTAGTATCGGCTGGTGTTGGTAAAAAGCGTGAAGACAAGCGTTTTACCGAGACCGTAGAACTGACTTTGGCGAAGATTACGGGTCAGAAGGCAACGTCGAGACTCGCGAAGAAGTCAATTGCTACCTTTAAGATTCGTAAGGGTATGGGTGCGCCAGTTGGCTATCTCACTACTCTTCGCAATGACAAGATGTATGAATTTGTGGATAGGTTGATTAATATCGCTTTGCCACACGTGCGTGATTTTCACGGTGTTTCCCGCAAGGCATTCGATGCGCAGGGAAACTATAACTTGGGGCTGAAAGAGCAAACGGTGTTCCCAGAGATTACCTTTGAGGACGCGTCGGCTCTCCACGGTCTTGAAGTAACGTTTATTATTAAAAATGGTTCAAAGGAAGGAAGCTACAAATTGCTAGAACTCTTCGGAATGCCATTTGAGAAGGAGACTAAGTAGTATGGCTAAGAAATCTGCAGTGCTCCGCGATCAAAAAAGGCAAAAAATGTATGATAAATATAAGGTCAAGCGCGCTGAGCTGAAGGCGGCGGGTGATTTGGAAGGTTTGGCTAAGTTGCCACGCAATTCATCGCCTACGCGGCTCAAGAACCGCGATATGTTGGACGGGCGTCCACGCGGTTATATGCGCCGGTTTGGTTTATCACGTATTAATTTCCGGGAAAAAGCGAGCAAGGGCGAAATTCCTGGTGTAACTAAGAGTAGCTGGTAGGAGAAAGGAGAGAATATGTCATTACAATCTACAGATCAAATTGCTGACCTTATCACGCGAATTCGTAATGCGGTGCTGGTTGGCAAAACGCAAATCCTCGTCCCGACTTCTAAGCTAAAGGCAGGGGTGGTGGAAGTGCTAGCTAAGAATGGCTATGTTTCTAGCTACGAAATCGTGGAAGGAACGCCACGCGGGATGCTCCGTGTTGTGATTAACGAGCCAGGCACTATCGCTAAGATTAACGAGATTACCAAGGTATCGAAGCCGGGTCGTCGCGTGTATTCTGCGGCGGATGATTTACCGACGATTAAGTCTGGGCGTGGTATGATTATCGTATCTACCTCAAAGGGCTTGATGACTGGTAAAGAAGCCAAAAAGCAAAGACTTGGTGGTGAAATCTTGGTTAAGGTTTGGTAAATCGCAAAAAATAACCCTTCGGGGTTATTTTTTTGTTGTCTGATTGTGCTTATCGTTGCCTCTGTTTGACACGCGTGGTATAATGGCGGCAAATATTAGCGAAGGAGTATACAAAAATGAGCTTAAAGCGTAAAATTTTTAATTTTTTCGCGGCGGTGGTAATGTGTTTTGGTGCTTTGCCAATGCCGTTTTTTAATAATAGTGTTAATGTTTATGCGGATGGGTCGGGCCTGGATACTCCTGGCCATTCCAAAAGACTCATAGATAATGGAGATGGAACTTATACGATTGCTCTTAGTGTAACTGGTTCTAGGGAAAGCAGTGAGACTACAAGTGCTACAAAAGCTAACGTGATTCTTGTTGTCGATACTTCTAACTCGATGAATGGTAGTAGCGGTGAAACTTCTGCATCTGGTCAGCCTATTTCAAGGATTGCTGCAGAAAAAGATGCTCTAACTAAAGACGATGGTATCGTTGATAAACTCCTTGCTCAAAATGTTCCTGGAGATTCTGTGAAGTCTGATATTATCGAAGTTGCCGTAGTAAACTTTGGTACTGAAGGGCATACTGCTCAAACATGGACTACGAATGGAACTACTTTGAAGAATACTATTAATGGTTTGACGACTTCGACTGGTACTAACTGGGAGGGTGCTTTGCAGATAGCGAAAAATCTTGCCGATGCAAAAAAGCAAGCACAGCCAAATGAGGATATTTATGTTATTTTTCTAACTGACGGTGAGCCAACGACCGACGAAACTCGTGCTCGGAATAACCATAATGTCAACATGAATTATGGTGAAGAATGGGGTTATGCTAGCGATGATGCGAGAGCCATTGTTTCGGCTGGGTATACTTTCTACGGTCTCTTTACTTGGGGTAGTTCAAGCAACAGCTCGGGTTATTCGCAGACTCCTTCCGCTTTTCTCAAAAGTTTAGTCCAATATGCATACACTGGAACTGGAACTTATAGCAGTTCTCTAAGCTCTGATTATGCTGAATACTATACCGACGCAAGTAGTACTACTGCCCTTATTAATGCGCTAAACCAGATTGTACATAACATTACTACTGGTGTGGGCTATACAGACGTTGAATTGGAAGATGGAATCACGGCAATGACGGCTTCTAGTGTTAAAGCTTCAGCTAGTGGTAAAGTAACCGGTCTTAAGTATTATCGCTCCGGTGGCCCTTATAGTACAACTGCCAATAATGGTCTTGGTGAAGAATGGGCTGATGCCCCTGAAGCAACTATCAACGCGAACAATGAAGTAGATTGGGACCTCGGTGATTTGATTCTCGAAAATGGCGTAGCTTATACTATAACGTTTGTGGTCTGGCCAAAGCAATCTTCGCTCGATTTGGTCGCTGATTTAAATAATGGCATCATATCTTATGACGACCTTACCGATTCTCAAAAATCTCAAATTAAGCACATTGGAGATAAATATGCACTTAAAACTAACACCGACTTTCCTACTCTCACTTATTCGACAATTACCACTACTACCGTAGATGGTGTTCCTACATCTGTTACTTCTGACCCGACTACTGTCGAAATTGGTAATCCTGACCCTGTTGATCTTTCCGAAGCTAAATTGGCTCTTGAAAAGAAATGGGAAGATTCTCTTGACCCAACTCAACGCGAAGAAGTTGGCGGTGAAGTGACGCTTAATCTTCTAATGGATGGTGAACCATATGAAATAAAAATTGGCGATACTTTGACAGATGAGATCTTGCTTACTGAAACTAATGATTGGAAGATTAACCCTGGCATTAGTGTGGCTCCCGGTCTTATGGTCACAGAGGACAGTGTTGCCTACGATCCTAATGCACCTCAGGTATCCTATGGTGGCGTAACGTATGCTATTCTTGAGGCTGGTCATGAATATACTTTTGAGGAAAAAGATATTAATAATCACTTTGAACTCACTTCCTATATTCACCATCCAATGAAAATCGGCGATACAGTTAAAGATGTCTTTTTTAGCCGCGATGCTGATGGCGATATTACTGGCATTGAAAGAATTGAAGATCTCGACACGCTTTCCGCTACGAATACTTTGAAAGGCGGTATTAATATCGAGAAGAAAGTGGTCGATCAAAATGGTAATACGGTTGATACTGATGATTCATTTAAGATTACTGCTCATCTACTTGATGCCGACGGTAATCGATATGCATATGATTATCGTATCTACTATGGAGAGAATAATCCTTGCTACGCGACACAATGCGAAGGTGTTTCTGATAGCGATTTCGCAAAACATCGTTCCGGCCATATTTATGGAACTGGAGATTTGACGGAAACTCTTTATCTTGGTGATGTTATTCGTATTGTAAATACGGATTCCGGTGTACAATACTATGTTGAAGAGACTGAAAAGGTTGGTTATGCGGCAGCTCCTAAAATCACTTACAAAGAAGCATACGGCACTCAGGCTCCAGTTGATTCTACTAAAACTAAGGACGGCTATTATGTCGTTTCAGGTAACACCGCTTCGAGTGTTACGGTTACTAATACATTCTTAGATGAAAAAACCAAAGTTGATTTCGAAAAGACTTGGTATGATCAGGATGGTAATGTACTAAGCGGTAAAACGCTTCCTGGCAGTATCACTGTCAACCTCTTCAAAGAAGATGCCGATAGCAGTAAAGTTGCTGTTGACGTAGATCCTGTAGTATTAACTGCCGACAACAGTTGGAAGGGTTCGTTTACTAATCTTCCAAAGTATGATGATGGCGAAGAGATTGTATATTCAGTTCAAGAAAGTGAGATTGAAGGTGCTACTTATAATGATGAGCTAGAGGCGTTCTTTGAATTTGACCCAGTAGAAAATAATGGTCAACATGCTGTTATGGGTAGGTGGACTTGGAAACCTAAGACTCTTGAGGATATCATCATCGAGAATACTTGGAAACCGGCAACTGAAACTGTTTCTGGCCGTACAAGCTTTAATATCGTAAAGATTGATAAGAATACTAAAGAACCACTTTCGGGTGCGACATTCGAATTGAAACTTAGCGACGGCACTACTTTCACGGCGACTACCGGCGACGACGGCAAAGCTGTCTTTAATAATCTAGACGCTGGCGAATACACGCTTAGGGAAACTGACTCTCCAGAAGGTTACAAATCGATTTCGACCGAACCAAATATCAATATCACTAGCATCAAGAAGCTAAATACGGTCGATCTCGCAAATCTTGAAAATATCTACGAATATGTCTTTTCATTTAGTACTTCGCAAGTAGATGGGTATGAATATGATGCTAGTAGTCGCACGTTTACGGTTGAGAATGAACCGATTCCGTATGACGATATTGTAGTCGCTAAGGTGTGGGATGATGATAACAACCGTGATGGTTTGCGCAAGAATTATGCGAACTATTATGTAGCAGTAAAGAATAACAGCGGTAAGTATGTGAATTATAAAAAATTGGCGTCTGCGAATCAGGATTATACGTTTGAACATTTGCCGAAAATGACTGTGGACGGTGAGGATATTACTTATGAGATTGTGGAGGCGTCGTCGTGTAGTGGTAGTGGAAGCTCAATTGAGTGTACGGAGTTCACTAAAGATGATGATTATATTGCGACGGTTGCAAATGGCGTGATTACTAATAAACACGTGCCAGAATTAATTAACGAAGATGACGACGATCCGGATAATGATGGAAAACTTACTGTACAGAAGGTTTGGGATGGTGAAGGTAATGAGTTGGTTAGACCGACTACGATTACGATTGAGCTTTATGCTAACGGTTCGAGACTAGGTGAGCCAGTGACGCTTTCGGCGGTTACGGGATGGAAGCACACTTTTGAGAAACTTTACAAAAATGAAAATGGCGAGCCGATTGTTTATACGGTAGAAGAGTCTAAATTAGGTGAGACTGCATTTAATGAGGGTGAAAGTACGATTATAATATATATGGATGACAATGAGACCGAAAAGGGTCAGTGGGACAAGGCGATTTCTGGTAGTGATATTACGAATACCTGGACTAGAGATACAGCAAATTCATTTAAGGTTAAGAAGACTACGGTTGGATTGAAAGCTAAGGTGCTAAAGGACATAGAGTTTACAGTTACTGGTCCGGAAGACTTTGGTGAGGAAGGTGAGATGACTTTGAAGATTGGCAAGGGTTGTACTGTGTCGGGAGATTACGAAATTACTTGTACGGTAGATGGCAAAGTGCCAACCGGTACATATAAAGTAGTGGAGAAGAATGCCGAGGTGGAGAACTTTACTTTGGTGAAAGATACTGGTAACAATGAAGAAAAGAAGGTAAAAAAGAATACTGATGTAGTGTTTGAAATTAAGAATGAATATGAGAAGATTCGCGATGTACACTATAAGGTTGCGAAAGTGTGGGATGATGATAGCGATCGTGATGGGAAACGTCCGGATGGTTTGGAGATTACTTTGAAGCGTAAAGGTTCTGGTGCGGTCGAAGATTATCGTACGGTGACTTTAACTGATGATAAGTTGTCGCACGAATGGACGGATTTGCCGAGAGCGGATGAAAGTGGTGCGGAATATGTGTATTCAGTGGTTGAGGAAAGTGTGGATGACTATGAATCTGACGGTGGTGAGATGGTAGACGGTGTGTTTACCTTTACAAATACACATAAACCAGAGTTAATCAATGAGGACGATGACGATCCGGATAATGACGGGAAACTGAGTGTCCAGAAGATTTGGGATGGCGAAGGGAATGAGCTGGTGAAGCCTGAGACGGTGACAATTGAGCTTTATGCTGAGACTACGAATGATAAAGGCGAAGTTAAGACTTGGATGGTGGGGCAACCAGTAGAGATTTCGGAGGCGTCCGATTGGGCTTGGACATTTACCGATTTGTATAAGTACGATAACGGTCTTGAAATCACTTATACGGTAGAAGAATCTAAGATTGGCGGAACGGCGTTTGACGAAGGTGAAAGTGTAATTGTGGTTTATCGTGATGATGCTGAGATTGAAAATGGTAAGTGGGAAAAGAAGATTTCTGGTACTGATATTACGAATACTTGGACTAGAAGTATGGCTGGGTCGCTGATGATTAAGAAGACTACAGTTGGCTTGAAAGCTGCAGTGTTGAAGGACATAGAGTTTACGGTTACTGGGCCGGAAGACTTTGGCGAGGAAGGTGAGATGACTTTGAAGATTGGTAAAGGCTGTACTGTGTCTGGCGATTATGAGATTACTTGTATGGTGGAAGAGGTGCCGACTGGCGTATATACGGTTTCAGAAAAGAATGCTGATGTAGAGAACTTTACTTTGGTGAAGGATACTGGCAATAATGAGAAGAAAGAAGCCAATAGTCGTGCTGATGTAGTGTTTGAGATTGAGAATGAGTATGTTGTTGACGAGATAACGTACTATGTGGAGAAGGTTTGGGAAGATGCACATGATAAAGACGGTAAGCGCCCGGAAAAATTGACGGTTAACTTGCTGGCCAATGGTGAAATTATTGATACGATTGAGCTAACGATGAAGGATGCATATATTATCGACGAAAACGACCAAGACTATGTGACGGGCGATATCTGGGGCAGTTTGTGGGAAGGACTACCATACGCAGACGAAGATGCAGAAGTAATTACCTATACCGTGGAAGAGGTTTTGGAATCGGATGATTACGAACAACTAGCGGTGTTTGGTGATGAATATGCGTCAACATTCTTGAACTATCATAGGCCAGTAGATCCATGTGCGGATGGTGGCTGTGGTGGGGATGTGATCCCGCCAGCTCCTGATACTGGTATGATGACTGGATTGTTTGGTTCAGGATTGGCTTCTACGGGTTGGGCAGGAAGTGTATTTGGTGGTATTGCGATAGCAATCCTTGGTGCGGGTTTGTTTTGCAGTAGGACGACGCGAAAAAGAAGTAATAGCTAAATAAATGTAGGATTATATTAACTTACAATCTGCGCGTTATAGCAAAAATCCCCTTTAGTGAGGGGTTTTTGTTAGCGTAAACATAATTGACTTTTGTGGGGATAATCCTGTATAATATGAGAAGGAGATTTTGATATCGACGTGGAGTATTATGACAGAAAACAATGCGAGTAGTTTTGCGAATAGCGAAACTGTGTTGCCGGTTTATATGACGGCACCGGTTATAATCCCCAGTAAAGCCAAGATTATGAGATTGGTTTCTTTTGGTGCGTTGAAAAGATTGTTTGACTTGGTGACTTCTGGAGTATTACTAGTGGGGTTGTCGCCTTTGTTTGTAGTAGTGGCACTAGCGATAAAGATTGATAGTCCTGGGCCAGTTTTTTTCCGGCAAAAACGCACTGGCAAGAAAGGTAAAGAGTTTGAAATACTGAAATTCCGCAGTATGGTAGCGGATAACGATATGAGAGATGCGTCGTGTGACGATAAATACACGAGGCTGGGCGAGAAATTGCGTAAATCTTCGGTGGATGAGTTGCCACAGCTTATAAATGTGTTTAAGGGGCAGATGTCGTTTATCGGGCCACGGCCGTGGGTGCCAGAATACTGGGAGAATATGAACGAGAGGGAACGAGAACGGGCGAAGGTGAGACCGGGGATTACGGGTCTTGCGGCGGCGAAGGGCCGGAACGGGCTATCGGTGTTTGAGAAGATTGGCTATGATTTGGAATATGTGCGAAACTATTCGCTTGGGCAGGACGTAAAAGTGGTATTATTGACTGTGAAGACGGTATTATCCCGCAAAGAGGCCGATGCCGGCAAAGCACGTGTTCATAATGATATTAAGGACTTGAAGAGGGAAAATGGGAAAGATAAAAAATGAACCGTTAGTTAGTATTGTGACGCCAGTGCATAATGGTGAAGCTTTTTTTGCTGAGACAGTAAAAACAGTCTGCGAACAGAGCTATCAAAATTGGGAATGGATTATTGTGGATGATAATTCGGATGATAGAACGGTGGATATTATTAACGATGCAATTAAAAAACAAGATGATAGAATTAAACTGATTAGATTTGGGCGAAACGGTGGTGCAGCGAAGGCGCGTAATGCAGGAATGAAAGCGGCAAAAGGCGACTATCTGTGCTTTTTAGATGCTGATGATTTGTGGGTTAAAGATAAAATAAAGAAGCAAATAGAATTTACAAAAGAAGGTGATTTTGCTTTTTCATTTACTGGATACGAATTTGCGGATGCGAGCGGAAAGCCGAACGGTAAAATTGTCAGAGTGCCAAATAAGATTACCTACAAGCAAGCACTGAAGAATACGACAATATGGACCAGCACGGTGATGTTTGACATGACGAAGTTATCAAAAGATGATGTATCGATGCCAGATGTGAAAAGGGGTCAGGATACGGCTACATGGTGGAAAGTGCTCAAAAAGATTGATCATGCTTATGGTCTCGATGAAGTATTGTCGTACTATCGGCGTTCTGCCGGATCGTTATCCGCGAATAAAATAACGGCTTTGAAACGAACCTGGGATCTATATCGCAATGTTGAACATTTTGGGATGTTGAAAAGTTCATGTTGTTTTGTGATCTATTGTTTTAATGCAGTGAAGAGGAGAGTGTAGGATGAAACGGGACAAATTATTCTTTAAATGTAGGAATGTTGTTTTGAAAGCCAAAAAGGCGAATTGTGGATTTGTGGCTTTTCCGCAAAAGATAATTTGCAAAATGATTAACAGATCGTATGGTGCCGGAGTCCCGATTAGCGATGATGTGAACTGTTTTCGCGCGCCACATGGATTTGCTGGGGTGTTTATTTCGAAAGACGCTAAGATTGGAAAAAGGTGTACGATATTTCAACAGGTTACAATCGGTAGTAATGAAGAGAAGCAAAGCAAGGGGTTCGGTGCGCCTAGAATTGGTAACAATGTTTTAGTTGGTGCTGGCGCTAAGATTATTGGCAATGTGAAGATCGGGGATAATGTCAAAATAGGTGCAGGATGTGTGGTCTGTAAGGATATACCTGATAACTCTACGGTAGTAATGCCGCATCCGCGAATCATTATAAAAGAAGAGGGCGAAAAATGAGTGGATTAATGACGAAATGTGGCAAGGGTGTTTTTGCGACGATGTCGCATATTTCTCCGAGCTTAAGTTCTAAATTGTTGTTTTTAATGCGGACCCATAAATGGCCGAATTTGAAAACTCCAAAATCGTTCAACGAGAAAACTACTTGGTTAAAAATGAATAATTATAATAACAATGGCTTGGTTTCAAGATGTGCGGATAAATATGCGGTTCGTGAATATGTAAATGATAAAAATTGTAGTGAAATACTGAATGAGCTGTATGGTGTTTATGATTCATTTGACGACATCGACTTTAAAAAGTTGCCAAAGGAATATGTTATAAAATGTACCCATGGGTGTGCTTATAACATTATCGTAGATGATAAGAATCCGTTGCGGGTCGAAGAGGCGCGTAAAAAAATTCTTGGTTGGCAAAAAGAAAAATACGGATATGCTACGACTGAGTTGCAATATACTAAGATAGCGCCAAGAATTATTATAGAAAAATACTTATGTGATAAGAATGGCAAGATGCCACTTGATTATAAGTTTTATTGTATGAATGGAAAAGCAAAGTGTGTTTTGGTTTGCTCTGAACGGGACGACAATCTGAGGCTTAGTTACTATGATCTGGATTGGAATAGACTACCATATGAAAAGGAATCTTGGAGTTCTAAAAAAGATATAGAAAAACCAAAAAACTTGAAGAAAATGAGAGAATATGCCGAAAAGTTGTCTGAGGATTTTCCGTTTGTAAGGGTAGACTTGTATAATGATGATGGCAAAATAATCTTTGGCGAGTTAACTTTCACGCCTGCCTGTTCGTGTGCGCCATATTATAGCGAAAGGGGAAATAATGCATTAGGAAAAATGTTGGAGGTAGAAAAATGAATATTTGCGTAATCGGACATTTTGGCGGAAAAGAAAAATGTACTGATGGACAGACAATTAAGACTCGTGAGATATCCAACTATTTGGTAGATAATGGGTTTGATGTCGATATTGTTGATACTTATGTTATAAAAAAGAATCCCCTTCGTTTTTTTGTCAATGTGAGAAATGGTGTAAGACAGAACGATGCTGTAATTGTTTTGCTGTCTTCGAGGGGATATAGTATACTTACCCCATATTTGATAAGGTTGTGTCGTCGCTACAATAAAAGAATATTTGATTTTGTGATAGGGGGGACTAGATATAAGCTATTCGATAACAACAAAAGATTAATGAAAAAAGCAGCATGTTATACGAAGATTTATGTTGAGACGGATAGGATAAGATGCGAATACGAAAAAAGAGGCCTGAGCAATGTTGAGGTCTTGCCAAATTTCAAAAGAATAAAACGCTTTCTTGCAAAAAAGGATTATATAAAGAAAGGCGAGTTGCGTTGTTGTGTTTTTAGTAGAATCATTAGAGAAAAGGGGATTGAAGAAGCAATGGGAGGAATCAAGTTGGCAAATATGGCAAAAGATGGAATTTCTTATTATTTAGATATTTACGGAAAAATTGATGAAAAATATAGAGGAAAATTTGATAATCTAATAAGAAAAAGCAACAATGTATTTTATAAAGGTATTGTAGAACAGAGTAAATCGTCTGAAGTTCTGAAAGACTATGACGTTCTAATCTTTCCTTCTTATTGGCATGGTGAGGGGTTCCCTGGCACCCTGATAGATGCTATTTTTGCTTCTTTACCTATTGTTGCAACTGATTGGAATGACAACCCCAGCATTCTTGGTAATGAAAAGAATGGTTTAATTGTGAAAATAAAGTCACCAGAAGAGATTGCCGACGCTATTATGAGATTGGCCCACGACAGAAGTTTATTTTTGAACATATCTAGCAACAATTATCAACTAACAAACTCTTATTTGCCTGATGTTGCTATGGCTGATTTCAAGAAAGAATTGATGGAGCGAAAAAATGACTAACCTTGAATGTGTAACGAAGTCAAAAAGAGAAGGCGATAAAAGCGGAAACAAAAAGCTCTCATTATGCTCTGATAAAAAAGTGATTTTGTATGTTATTGTTGGGCTTTCCGCTGGTGGTGTTGAACAATTCTTGATTAATCTTTTAAAAAAAACACACGATAAGTATATTTGTATAGTTTTATACTATGATGGGGAGAACTTTTGGGAAAAGGAATTGTCCCGTTTGGGTGTGAAGACAATTAAACTGCCCAGTAAGACTAATAAAATAAAGTTTATAATTGATATTATCAAGCGTTTCGGCGTGAATGTAGTGTATGCATGTTCATATTATACATCAGTTCATGCGGTAGTTGCAGCATATTTGGCGAGAGTTAAAATAAGGATAGTCCATTCACACAACTCTGGTGGTGATGGGGTGGCTAGTCGTATTAAACGATTTTGTGCAAAAATTATTATCTGTTCTTTGTCAACGGATTGCTTGGCTTGTAGTGAAAAGGCCGGTAAGTCATTGTTCCCGTGGCGCAAGTTTATTGTGATTAATAATGGAATTGAGCTGACCAAGTTTGCGTATGACTCAAGGTCAAGAATAAAAGTCAGAAGAGAACTTGGTATAAGCGATGAATTTTTAGTGATTGGAATGGTGGGGAGATTGGACTCGAATAAAAACCAAGGGTTTGCGATTCGTATCTTTGAAGAATTAAATCGAAAGAGAAAAAAATATAAAATTGTCATAATAGGAAGCGGAGAGGATGAAATGTTATTACGGAATATGGCCTCAAAGAGCATTTTTGAAAAGGATATTATACTCATTGGAGATGTAAAAAACGTTGCAAGATACTATAATGCTTTTGATTATTTTATGCTAACTTCTCTGAAAGAAGGTTTCCCATACGTTCTAATAGAAGCACAAATGAATGGCTTGCCGATTGTCGTGAGCTCAACCGTCGATAAGGCGGTAAGGATCAACAGTAATATAAGGTTTTTAGATTTATCACTTGCATATAAATGTTGGGCGAAGGCCATAATAGATTTAAGTCATGAAAGGGTTGTTCCAGACGAGCGCATAAAACAGTACTCGATAGAAAGTACCATTTCGTCTATTGAGGCAATAATCAATAGGAGGCAAAAATGCTGAGTGTTTTGTTTTATCTTGTTGCTTTCATTATTGTATTTGTAATGCAGGTAGTCGCAATAAAACAAAAAAGAACAATTCGCAATACTATGATTTTCTTTAGTTTCTTATTGATTTTTGTTTTATTTGGTTTTCGTTATGAGGTTGGAAGTGATTATAATGGCTATATTAATATCTTCAATAGCTTCTTGGGGAAGGATTTTTCTCAAATTTGGGCTGGAAGTGGCGATATAGGAGAGAAGCTGATTATGGGGACTACTGCTGTTCTGCATGGTGATGTGAGATTAATCTTTTGGATCTATGCTTTGCTTACTCTTTATCCTATATACAAGATTAATAAAAATAGCCAATTTAAATATTTGGCGTATTCCATGCTCATATTTAATCTAACTATTTTGCCTGTATGCATGAATATAATGCGTCAGGGAGCAGCAATGTCTTTTGTTTTGCTTGCATTTGATTATGCTATGCTTGACTTTAAGAAAAGGCGGCCGATTATCTGTATGGGCATAGCGATTGCTCTACATACATCTGCATTATTGATGTTGCCATTTTTGATTCTATACATGCTATCGAAGAGGCGTAGTAAGAAAACTCACATTCTTGCGTTGCTGTTGGCGTTGGGGATTTCGCTTTCTCTTACTACTATTTTTAAAGATGTTTTAGACTGGGCTGGGCTTTCTGGCTATGATTATATGCTGAATATCACAAAGGACTTAGGCTTGTCATTTGGTTATATTATGATGAATTTGCCATACTATGTTATGGTTTTATTTGTGTTATTTCTATATAGAAAAGATCAGAAGAGAAGCAGAAAAGACCAGAAGGGGAACGAATCTGATAGTTTTGTTGTCGGAACTTCTTTTACTATGTTAATTAATGGTTCTATAATAGAAATAGCAAGTTCATTTGCAAAAAATTTGTCAAGGATTTCCCATTATTTTTCAATTTTTCAGGTTATTTTACTACCTTTAGCTCTACAGAATATTAATCGAAAGGAATCGCGTATCTTTGCGAAAGTATTATGTGTTTCTGTTCTAATAGTCTTATTCGTTGTGCGTTGCTATGTTTTGGGATACTATGAGATTATACCTTATAAGACATGGTTGTTTATGGGATTAATATAAGTTAAAATGGAGCAATATATGAAAAAGAAAATATCCGTAATTATGTCTACTTGTAATACAAAGAATGAGTATTTGAAGTTGGCTGTGGATAGCATACTTAATCAAACTTATGGCAATATTGAGCTAATTGTCATAGTAGATGGTGGGAAATATGATGATTGTCTTGCAGAAATAGAAGACGAGAGGCTCTTTGTCGTAAAGCATAGGAAAAGTTTAGGGTTGGCGACAAGACTAAATGAGGCCATATCGCTTTCGACGGGAGATTATATTGCCAGAATGGATAGTGATGACTATGCTTTGCCTTTTCGCTTAGAGCAAGAATTAGAATTCATGGAGCGAAAAAAAGATGTTGATATTTGCGGAATGTTTGCGAAAGATTTCGGTGAAAGGAAGACGGTCCAGTTGTGTCCTAGCGTTGACTGTGAATATATAAATGCTGAATTGTTTTTTAGTAATGTTTTAATACACCCAACTATTATGTTTAGGCGCGAATATGTTGTTAAAGAATCTTTAAAGTATAATGAAAGCTTCCAATGCTCTCAAGATTACGAGTTGTGGTCTAGACTAATTGGGAATTGTACTTTTGCCGTTATCCCAAAAATTGGCCTTTTCTATAGGAGACACAAAAGTCAAGCTAGTTCAAATAAGAAACTTTTACAAAAAGAATACTATTATAAGGTTATTGCAGAAAACTTGAAAAAGCTTGGCATGACGGATGCAGATTTGAAATATGTTAAAATGTTAAATTGTCATTTGCCAATTGAGAATGTAGATGGTTTAAGGGACTTCATTGAAAGATGTTTAGCTCAAAATGCTTATAGAAAAATATATAATAAAAAGTCTATTAGAAGAGTTATATACAGACGTTTTTTAATCAGCTTAATAAAAGAAAAAAAGTATTTACTTGGTTGCAAGTATTTTAATTGGTATGATTGTATTTATTGGCTAAAGAAAAGGAAAATGATGTTAAAATGCAGATTTTGTTTACTGAAATATAATGATATATACAGGTGTTTAAATAATAGATGCGGAGGAGTAAAGTGAAAGTATTAAAATGTTTAAGGCACCCGTGTTTGTCTTTTGTGCGACTTGCACAGGTAGCTCCGTTGCCGATTAGTGATAAGTTTTTTTTGAGGAAACAGTTTAAATATAAAATGGGTAAACGATTGGACTTAAAGAACCCAGAAACATTTAATGAAAAGCTTCAATGGTTAAAGTTATATGACAGGAAGGACAGCTATGCTACTATGGTGGATAAATATGAGGTAAAAAAATATATTGCTAGATTAATTGGCGATAAATATGTAATTCCGACAATTGGAGTGTACGATAGATTTAATTCAATTGATTTTGGTAGTTTGCCAAACCAATTTGTGATTAAATGCACTCATGACTCCGGTGGCCTTATTGTCTGCACTGACAAAAAAGCGCTAGATATTGATTTTGCTAGAAAGCGAATTAATAGATGTTTGAAGAGAAATTATTATCGTTTAGCTAGAGAATGGCCTTATAAAAATGTTAAACCGCGAATCATAATTGAAAAATACTTATCAGATTTGGGCAATGATGGGGTTAAAGATTATAAGTTCTTTGTCTTTAATGGAAAGGTGAAATGCTTCAAGATTGACTTCGACAGATTTGTCGATCATAGAGCAAATTATTATGACCGTGATGCGAATCTATTGATGTTCGGTGAAGAAGATTGTCCACCAGATTACGAAAGAAAGATATCGATACCTAAAAACTATAGAGAAATGATTGATTTAGCGGAAAGAATATCTAAAGACTTACCTTTTGTTAGAGTAGATTTTTATGATGTCAGGGGTAGAATCTATTTTGGAGAGATTACCTTTTATCCTGCAGCTGGATTGGGAAGATTTGTTCCAGACGATTGGGATAGACTTTTGGGCTCGTGGCTATGCTTAAGACAAAAGAGAAAGAAATGCCCATGATGAAAATAATGCATTTTATTAATGATATGAGTACTGGTGGAGCTGAAACATTGGTGAAGAACTATATGTTGCATTTTAATCGAGAAAAGTTTGATATTGTATTGCTCTGTATGGCACATAAGTATGATTCTCCTTATGAAAGACTATTGATGAAGAGTGGAGTTCGAATGATTTTCGTGAACGATTATTTATTGCCTGAACAAAGGGGCGGTCGGTTCGTTCATTGGCTAAACCATTTCTTACGCTATTGTGTTGTGCGAAAGATAATTCATAAAGAGTCTCCTGATATATTGCATACTCATTTGCCTATTAATAATTATATAAAATGGAGTGCACCGAATCGTAATACGGTTATAATTCATACCGTTCACAATGAGCCAAGTAAACTTTGGTTTTCTGGTAAAAAAGGACGCAAAAAAGATTATAAAGCGGTTAAATGGTTGGTGAAGAAATACGATATGAGATTAATAGTTTTGCATGAAAGAATGAAAAAAGAGGTTGATGAATTGTTTGGTTCTAATTCATTCATTGTAAATAACGGCGTGGAAGTCGAGAGGTTTAAAGATGTAAGATTTAATAAGCAAACTAAGAAAGCATTGGGTATTCCATCTAAATCTTTTGTCGTTGGACATATAGGTAGATTTGCGCCTGAAAAGAATCATGATTATTTGATCGAAGTCTTTGAGGCAATAAAAGAGAAGAAAAAAGATGCATATTTGCTAATGGTGGGTGATGGTGCTAGGAAACATGATATCATTGCACGATTACATAAAAAACACTTGGACGGGAGTTTTTTGATCGTATCAAATCGAAGTGACATTCCTGATTTGATGTCGATTATGGATGTATTCGTCTTTCCGTCATTATACGAAGGGCTACCGGTGGTTTTGGTAGAGGCACAAGAAGCGCGTTTGCCATGCTTTATTTCAGACAGTATATCAACTCATGTTGTTATTTCTAATATAATTACTAGGCTTTCTCTGGCGAGTGGAGTACATGAATGGGCGAATCAAATTCTTAGGTATAGGAGGCCTCATGACATATGGCTGGAAGATGAAGAGTGGAATATCGATACGATAACGAAAAAGCTTGAAGATTTATACTTGAATCTAGTAGCGGAGAAAAGGCATGGAGAAAAGTAGAACGAAAAATACTACTAGAAATATTGGTGCAGGGTTAATTTACCAGATTGTATCTATTGTTTTACCTTTTATAAATCGTACTGCAATTCTTTGGATGCTTGGCGCAGATTTTACTGGTCTTGCTGGGTTATTTTCGTCAATACTGAATGTTTTGAATATGGCTGAGTTAGGTTTTAACACTGCAATAGTATATAGCTTATATAAGCCGATGGCTGACCGTAACCATAAGAAGATTTGCGAAATAGTGTCAATGTTTAAGAAGATTTATAGCATAGTTGGCACTGTAGTGTTGGTTGGTGGTTTGGCGTTAATGCCGTTTTTACCTAATTTTATTCATGGTTCTTATCCGGATACGATTAATCTTTATGTTGTTTACTTCTTATATCTTGTTAATTCTGCAATTAGCTATTATATGTTTGCGTACAAGGAATGTCTACTTATTGCCGATCAGCGACAAGATATTGCGAAGAATATAAGAACAATTGTAAATATCGTAAAATATCTTGCGCAGTTGCTAGTCTTGTTGATTACTAAAGATTTCTATGCCTATTTAATTGTTGCGATTGTCGGCACTATGCTGACTAATGTTTTGATTCATGTTTCGACGCGAAAGAGATATCCATTCTACAAAAGGATAAAAGCGCGACTAAAAATTCCGGCCGAATTAAAGAAGCAAGTTGGTGGACTGATGATTAATAAAATATGCGACACATTTCGCAATTCATTTGACAGCTTGATTATCTCTACCTTTATTGGACTTACGGCGACAGCAATTTACGGCAATTATTATTATATTTATTCAGCTTTGTATGGAATTATGCTGGTTATCGCTAACGCTATGAGCGCAAGCGTAGGTAATAGTATAGTAAAAAACTCAGAAGATACGAACTACAAACATTTGCTGACTTTTTCTCAAATATATGCAGGATTAATGGGGTTTGGTACCGTAGCGCTGGCGTGTTTTTATCAACCTTTTATGGAAATTTGGGCAGGAAAAGATTTGCTACTCCCAAATTATGATATGTTATTGTTTTGTGTCTATTTCTATGTAATAAATATGAATAATATCCGAAACCAGTATATTTCTGGGACTGGAATGTGGTGGAAATTAAAGGGTTCATATATTATAGAGGCTTTGGCGAATTTGGGATTGAATTTTATTTTAGGAAAACTATTTGGGATTACGGGCGTAATAGTAGCCACCATCATTACTATTTTTCTATTTAACTACTTGCAGAGAAATACTGTATTGTTTAATAATTATTTTAAAAAGGAGAAAATCTCTGGTTTTTATCGACAACAATTTTTCTATTTGCTATTGTCAGTGATTGGTTTAATTATTTCTTTCCTTGCTTGTGAGCACTTGCCGTTTGGGGGTGTTCCGAATCTAATAGTGAGAGGCGTAATTTGCATAATAGTGCCAAATGTAATATATCTTTGTGGAATTAGATATACTAGTATTTATCGAGATACTAGAATGTTGGCAAAACGGATTATGAAGGTTGTGCTAAGGCGGAAAAAATAAAAATGGTTTTGTCCTTCTTTTATGTTTTCTATAAATATGGCCCATTAATTAATAATCTGTTTTTTATTCATTGCTTTTCTTATAGCACACTATTAAATTGGTTGGATTAAGTATTGGCGAGAGGCGTGGGGTTGAAATTATTGGCTATCTGTGATTATAATTCCGAAAATTAAATTAGGAGTTCTATGGAAGAAAAAGAAAAACATTTTGAGGAGTGGATTGTGGTGAAGTCGGATTTAGAAATTATAAAGAAGGGTTTTGTAATTTGTTTTGCTAAAAAAATGTCCCCTAATCTTTCGATTAGGGTGGACGGGTATCCCCGAATATGGTTTTATTATAGCGCGAGTGGTTGAAAAAGTCAATGGGCTCGTCTTTGCTTAGGAGCGATTTGGCATAAACGTGTTGATTAGATTGATTTAGAACGGGGTGGGCGCTGGTAGTGCTGGTAGTTGAAAAGGTCAAGGGGATTAGATATAATAGTGCTATGAGCAATCAAACATTTGTTGGCGGTTAGAATATAAAAAGTGATATAGCATCAAAAAAGCGGGATACTGCTTAGGTATTTCTCCGTTCGCATCACCCGCATCGGGATATGTTATTATTTTATCATACCATAATTGACAAGTCAATAAAGAAGGGATTAAGATGAAGGAATTTAACAAAAAAACAATATTGATTACCGGCGCGGCGGGGTTTATTGGATGGGCGCTGGTAAAAAGAGTTTGCGAGGAGAATCCGGAAGCGAAGGTGATTGGGTTTGATTCCGTAAATGATTATTACGACGTGGCGCTGAAGGAATATCGGATGAAGGATTTGGAGCAGTATAAAAACTTCACATTTGTGAAGGGGAATTTGGCGGATAAGGAAGCCGTAAATGCCGTGTTTGAAAAATACCACCCCGAGATTGTGGTGAATCTCGCGGCGCAGGCAGGGGTGAGGTATTCGATTGACCATCCGGATGCGTATATTGAGGCGAATTTGATAGGATTCTATAATCTCTTGGAAGCATGCCGGCGTAGTGGCGAGGAGACGAATGATACTGACGATGGTCGCACGCTCGATAAAGCGGGGCACCGTCCGGTGGAACATTTGGTATACGCTTCGTCTTCGTCGGTGTATGGTGGGAATAAAAAAGTGCCGTTTGCTACAGAAGATAAGGTAGATAATCCGGTGAGTTTATATGCGGCGACGAAGAAATCGAATGAGCTTCTCGCGCACGCTTACTCGAAACTATACAATATACCATCCACGGGATTACGATTCTTTACGGTTTATGGGCCGGCGGGGCGACCAGATATGGCATATTTTGGCTTCACCAATAAGTTAATTAAAGGTGAAAAGATTCAGATATTTAACTACGGGAATTGTAAGCGTGATTTCACCTACATTGATGATATTGTGGAAGGCGTGATGCGGGTGATGGCGAAAGCGCCGGAGAAAAAGCAAGGCGAGGATGGTTTGCCGCTGGCGCCGTACGCCGTATATAATATAGGTAATTCCAATCCGGAGAATCTGCTAGATTTTGTACAGGTTTTACAGGAAGAGTTGATTCGAGCGAAAGTGTTGCCGGAAGATTATGACTTCGAGGCGCACAAGGAGCTAGTACCGATGCAGCCAGGGGATGTGCCGGTAACGTATGCGGATACTAGCGCGCTGGAAAGAGATTTTGGCTTTAAACCACACACGACGCTGAGAGATGGTTTACGGAAATTTGCGGAGTGGTATAAAGAATTTTACGGCTAGGATATAACACCATGCCGTGAGGTGTTAGTTGCTTGGTGGGTTTGGTCCGGAGCGCCGGTCTCGAAAAAACTTTTAGCTTACGCTTAGTTGACCTTTGAGGTGAATTACGGTATTATAGTAGGAACTATAAACGATTAAGCGTGGAGAGAAAATGAAAATTGCAGTTGCTGGAACAGGTTATGTGGGGCTGTCGCTCGCGACGCTCTTGTCGCAGAAGCACGAAGTGGTGGCTCTCGATATCATCCCTGAGAAAGTCAAGATGGTGAATAAATTTGTTTCGCCGATTCGGGATGAGTATATTGAAAAGTATTTTGAAGAAGCTACGAATGGCGAGCGGAAGCTGAACCTAAAAGCGACTTTGGATTGGGAAGAGGCATTTAGGGATGCGGATTATGTGATTATCGCAACGCCGACGGATTATGATAGTGAGAAAAACTATTTCAACACGAGTTCTGTAGAAGACATTATTGAGAAAGTGATTTCACTAAATAATCCGAAAACGACAATGGTGATTAAATCCACCATTCCGGTAGGGTATGTGAATGCAATTAGGCAAAAATACGAGATTGACAACATTTTCTTCTCGCCGGAGTTTTTGCGAGAGGGGAAGGCGCTTTATGATAATCTGTATCCTTCACGGATTATCGTAGGGTCATACTCGGAGGAGGCGCAGAAGTTCGCGGAGCTACTCAGGGAGGCGACACTAGCGGATGACGTGCAGATACTGGCGATGAACGCAAAAGAGGCTGAGGCGGTGAAGCTATTTGCGAACACTTACCTCGCTTTACGCGTGGCGTATTTTAACGAGCTGGACACCTATGCGAAAGTGAAGGGGATTGATGCGAAGAGCATCATCGAGGGGATTTCGCTGGACCCGCGGATTGGCTCACACTATAATAACCCGTCGTTTGGGTATGGCGGGTACTGTTTGCCGAAGGATACGAAGCAGTTATTGGCAAACTATAAGGGTGTGCCGCAGGATTTGATTAAAGCAATTGTAAACGCAAATATTACGCGGAAACAATTTATCGCAGATGAAGTAATGAAAGATAGTCCGAAGCTAATTGGGATATATCGCCTCACGATGAAGTCGGATTCGGATAATTTCCGGGATGCGGCGATTCGTGATGTGGTGAAGATTTTGCGTGAGAATAATAAAAAGATTCTGATTTATGAACCGACTTGGAAAGAGGCTGAGTTTGAAGGCGTTGAAGTGACTCGTAATTTGAAACAGTTTAAGAATGATTGTTCGATTATTCTGGCGAACCGGGTGACGCCGGAATTAGAAGACGTGCGGGAAAAAGTTTATACGCGGGATTTGTTCGCAAGGGATTAATAAGAAAGGAAATAGGGTGATGAAAAAGGAAAATAGCAAGACGATTTGGCGGGTTGTGGGGGCGATTGTGGTGGTGGTGCAAGCAATTGTGTCGGTGATGGTGGTCGCTTCATTGATTAATACTAACGTAGTAACAGGCTGGATTACCGTGGTAGTTGGGATTATTTTGGCAATACTACTGGGTGTTAATGTGGCGATGCTACTAGTGCGACAGAAGTCGATGGTGGCGACGAAGGTCATTGGTATTGGGATTGGCGTAATATGCGTCGTAGCGGGGATATTTGCGATGCGCTATACAGATGCTTTTAACGGGTTCTTGAATAAAATTACAGAGAAGAAGCCGGAGACGAAAGAATACAGCGTGATGGTGATGAATGATAGCGCGACGAGTGGATTGACGGATTTGGAAGGTAAGAGCGCAGGGTTTCTGGAAACTGACAAAAATGCAGTGAAGGCGAAGCAGTATTTGCAGGGTCAAGTAAAAATAGAAGCGGGATTTTATGATAGTGTGGACACGCTGATAAGTATGTTAAGGAACGGGATAGTTGATTCGATTGTGTTGGGGACGAGCCAAGTGGAGATGGTGAAAGAGGAGATGGAGAACGAGGCGAAGGATCTAAAAGTGATTTATACATTTGAGATTGAGTTGGATGGAGAAGAGGTGCAGGTTTCGGATAAAGAGGTGACGGCGGAGCCATTTATTGTGTATATATCTGGTAGCGACTCGCGGACTGGAATTAAAACAACGGCGCGGTCAGATGTGAATATTCTGGCCGTGGTGGATCCGGCGCAGGGAAAAATCCTCTTGGTGTCGATCCCGCGCGACACTTACGTGCAATTGCACGGTACGACTGGATTGAAGGATAAATTGACGCACGCTGGCGTGTATGGAATTGATATGAGCAGGACTACAATTGAGGATTTCTTGGGGATTCAGATTGACCATACGATTAAGGTGAGTTTTGATACAGTGGTGAAAGTGGTGGACCAGTTGGATGGAATTGAGATAAATTCGGACCAGGAACTGCAGTTAAAAACTAATGGTAAGGTCTGTAATTATTCCGTGGGTAAGCAGGTCGTGGATGGGGATTGTGCGCTGAGATTTGCCAGAGAGCGCAAGTCGTACAAAACTGGAGATCGGCACCGTGGAGAGAATCAGCAGGAAGTAATTACGGCGATTGTAAATAAACTGTCTGGATCGAAGAGCTATTTATTAAAGTTGCCGGAGATTCTGGAAATCGCGGCGGATTCTTTTGAAACGTCGTTTGAGAGGGATGATATCGCAGGGTTTATCAGAATGCAGTTGGAGAATCCCAAGAAGTGGCAAGTGGAGTCAATTGCGATAGACGGTGCTGGTACGATGGAGCCAACTTATAGTATGGGGGCGAATCGGCCGCTGTATGTGATGATACCGAGCGCGGAGTCAATCGAACAAGCGGTGAAAAAGATTAATGAATACCTATCGGGAGGAGAGAGCGCTGAGGTGGTAGATGACCAAGTAAGTGAGGAGGAGTGATGGATGGAGTAATGACGGGTGCTGAAAAAGGTATTTACATTTAATATGCTTATGCTATAATGATGGATAGGAGTTATTTTAGATGGAAGAAATAAATATAAAAGATTTTTTTAGTTATTTGAAACATTATATTGCTGCGTTTGTGGTAGTGATTGCGCTGGCGGTGGCTGGTGTGGTGGTGTATGATACGACGTTTAAACAGCCGATTTATCAGGCGCAGACTTCGGTAGTGATTGCAAAATCTGATGCTGCGGATGGTACGGCGGCGACGTTGAATGATATTAATGCGAGTCAGAAGTTAGCCACAACTTATAGTGAAATTGCAAAAAGTGAATTAGTGCTGTCGCAGGTGATAGAAAATTTGGGGCTACATATGGGCGTGAAGGAACTAAGTCGCGACCTTACGATTAGGCCAGTGGACGATACTGCGATTCTAAGTATCACGGCGCGAAATTTGAATGCGAGATTGGCGGCGACGATTGCGAATGAAATCGCGACGGTATTTGCAAAACAGGTGACGGAGATTTATAAAATTGAGAATGTGACACAATTATCGATTGCGGTGACGCCGGAATCACCGTCGAATAATACTTTAACGCGGGATTTGATTCTAGCAGTGGCAGTGGCAGTGCTAGCGGTGGCTGGGTTTGCGTTCCTGAGGTTTTATTTGGATGATACAGTGAAGCATAGTGATGATGTTGAGAAGATGGTGGGGTTGCCGGTGGCTGGCACGGTGATGAAGAGCGAGGTAAAGTCAAAGCGGTTAGGTAGTGAGTTGATTGTAGAAAAGTCACCGAAGGCAATCGTGAGCGAGAATATTAAAAGTCTTCGTACGAATTTGCAATTTACGGTGATTGATAAGGAGTTGGAGACGATTCTGGTGACTAGCACCAATGCGAGCGAGGGAAAGAGTTTCATCTCGGCGAATTTGGCGATTTCGTTTGCGCAGGCAGGAAAGCGAGTGCTATTGGTGGATTGTGATTTGCGTAAGGGGCGTTTACACAGATTGTTTGGGATTCCAAATACTAGTGGATTATCTAATTTACTGACGGGTGACCTAAGGAATGTGGGTAAATATGTGCGTGCTACTAAGGTAAAGAATCTTGATTTGATTACTTGTGGGACGTACCCGCCGAACCCAAGTGAGCTTCTTGCCTCGCAGAAAAATAAGCGATTAGTGAAAGTATTGAGCGATCATTATGATATTGTGATATTTGATGGTGCACCGGTTGGAGGGTTGACGGATTCGGTGATTTTGGCAAGTCTGGTGGATGAAACCCTGTTAGTGGTAAAAGATGGCAATACAGCAAAGGGCGATTTGATTGCGGCGCGCGATGCCTTGAATAAAGTGGGTGCGAGAGTGGCTGGTGTAGTGTTTAATATGGTGAACCGCAAGGGTGCTAAATATTACAATTATTATTACTACAGCGATTCAGGGCAAAAATGATAGATATCCATTCACATATTTTACCGGGTGTGGATGATGGAGCGAGGACGCTGACGGACAGTGTCGAAATAGTGCGTGAACTCATGATGGCGGGAGTAACTGACGTAGTGGCGACACCGCATTATATTATTGATACCAATTATGTATCTTCGAGATTTGAGAATCTGCAGATTTTTGAGAGATTGAAGCAGGTTGTGGCGGACGAAGGTTTAAAAATTAATCTTTATCTTGGTAATGAGATATATATTGATAATGAGATTTTACAGCTGTTAAAAAAAAATACAATTTCGACTATGGCGGGAAGTCGGTATTTATTAGTGGAATTGCCGCTAAATGAGGAATTTCCGAATTATCAGGATGTTTTTTTGGAGCTGATGAATGAGGGTTATAAGGTGATTTTGGCGCATCCGGAAAGGTATGCGATAGTGCAGAATAATTATGAGGTGATGGAAGAATTGAGTGAAATGGGAGTGCTTTTGCAGTGTAACCTTGGTAGTATAGTCGGCAAATATGGGAGTGGAGCGAAGAAGGTTATTAAAAGATTGGCAAAAGAGAAGCGGATTTTTGCGCTGGGCAGTGATATTCACCACGCTGGGAGGGGCGAGTATTTGAGGTTGGGTCAGAAGAAGTTAGCAAAGTATTATAGTGAGGCGGAGTTAGGAAAGATTTTGGTGAGGAACGCGCGGAGGATAATTGCGGGGTAGATCGGGGTTTAGATGTTGTCGGAGTGCTTGATTTGGGCGTTCGATTCAAAGGGGTAAAAGGGGTTTACTTATCTGGGAGTCTATGTTATAATGGTAAAGATATTAAAATAAAGGAGACAAATGAGTCGAATCGGAAAACAACCCATCGATATTCCGGCGGGAGTGACAATCACGGTCGGCGATAGTGAAATCACTGTTGCAGGCCCGAAGGGTCAGCTCATTGTGCCGGTGCAACCAAAGACTAAGGTCAAGGTAGATGGCGCCATTTTGACCGTCACCCGTGAGGATGATGAGCCGAAGTCTCGAGCTTGGCACGGACTCCAGCGCGCGCTGATTAATAACGCGGTGATTGGGGTAACCAAGGGTTACGAGAAAAAACTAGAAATTAACGGTGTAGGATTTCGTCTTTCTGGCGGTGGTCAGGAGATCGAGATGGCACTTGGGTTTTCACACCCAGTGAAATATCGTGCACCAGAGGGTGTACAACTCACCACTAATAAGATGGAAATCACAGTCAGCGGTATCGACAAACAGAAAGTCGGTCAAGTGGCTGCGGAAATCCGCTCTCTCAAGAAGCCTGAACCTTACAAGGGTAAAGGTATTAAGTATGTCGACGAAGTAATCCTTCGCAAGGCAGGAAAGGCGGGTAAGAAATAATGAAAGCAATTTTTAGAGCAAAAAGAACTCGCGCAAAGATTCACGGTACGGCGGAGCGTCCGAGGCTTGCGGTACATTTTAGCAATCAGAATATTACCGCTCAGGTGGTTGATGATGACAAAAAAGTGACACTAGTTTACGCTTCTACGGTTGGTGCTAAAATGACTGGTACTATGACCGAAAAAGCTGAGAAAATTGGTACCGAGATTGCCAAGAAAGCAAAAACCGCGAAGGTAAAAAAGGTCGTATTTGACCGCGGTGCTAAATTATATGCAGGGCGAATGTCGGCACTAGCTGATGCAGCTCGCAAAGAAGGATTGGAGTTTTAATTATGGTAGAGACTGAGAAAAAAGCCCCCCGCGTAATTAATAAGTCCGGTACCCTTAAGATGGATGATAAGGTAGCCGCGACTAAGCAGACGCGAGATATTTCTGGCAAGCGGATGGATCGACGCAATCGTCGCGATCGTGTGCGTGCTGATGCGGGCAAAAAAGAATACGATTCGATTACGATTGCAGTGGATCGCGTGTCACGCACCGTGGCAGGTGGTCGTAGGATGCGCTTTAAGGCGCTCGTCGCGATTGGCAATCATAAGAACAAAGTCGGTATTGGCGTAGCTAAGGGTAACGATGTGACGACCGCAGTGTCGAAAGCGGAACGCAAAGCCAAGAAGACGATGATTACCTTTGAAATGGATAAGGAAACGATTTGCCACGAGACTAGAACCAAGGTGACTGGTGCAGATGTACTAATGAAGCCAGCGGCGCCGGGTACTGGTATTATCGCTGGCGGTACAGTGCGTTCGATTATGGGTCTAACTGGTGTAAAGAACTTGATTTCTAAGTCGCTAGGGAGTACCAATAAGGTAAACATTGCTTATGCAGTGATTGAAGGTTTGAAGCAACAGACGCCTAGAAGTAAGTGGATTATGAACGAAGGTAAGCCAATGCCGGAGAAGAAGACGGCTAAGGTCGAGAAGGCAGAAAGGTCGGTAGCTAAGGTTGCAGAAAAGAAGCCTGTAGCTAAGAAAGCTGAGAAGCCAGAAGTTAAGGCTAAAGTAGCCGAAAAGCCAGTGGCTAAGAAAGCTACCGCTAAGAAGCCAGCGGTTAAGAAGCCAGCCGCCAAGAAAACCTCGAAAAAGGAGGATAAGTAATGAAATACAATGATCTACAGGTAGAGAAGAACACGCGTCCTTCGCGCAAGGGTCGTGGTATCTCGGCTGGTCAGGGTAAAACTGCTGGGCGTGGTACCAAAGGTCAGAAGGCTCGTACTGGTCATCGTAAGATGCCAGCCGGTTTTATGGGTGGTCAGCGTGCGATTATGCAAGCTGTGCCGAAGCTCAAAGGTTTTAAGTCATTTAAGCCAAAGGCCGAGGTAGTTTATACTGATAGATTAAATGAACTTAAGGGTAAGGTTGACAATTACAAATTGGCGGAAACACAGCTAATCTCGTCACCATTTGTGAAAGTTAAGGTAATTACTCGTGGTGAGCTTACGGCTAAAGTTGATTTGGAGACGCAGTTTGCATCGAAATCTGCGGTAGAAGCAATCAAGAAGGCTGGTGGTTCATTTAAGAAAGTCGTAATCTTAAAGAAACCTGAAAAAAAGGCTGAATAATCTAAAATAACCCCGATGAGGGGTTATTTTTGTGGTATAATGAATTTAATATAATAAGTGGAGAATCTGAAATGGACGAAAAAGAACTGAAAACCAGTACGAAACAAAGAGTATTAATCATAGTTATTGCAGTGATAATGTTAGGGTCGATTATTGCGAGCTATGCGGCGATTATAATGAATAATGGGAATTCTAGTAGTAGTTCATCGGATAGTAAGATTGACGAGGCGAAGGTAGCAGAGTATGAGGAAGCGTATGAAGCGAAGGTGGCAGAATTTGCGGAGACGACCAAGTCGGATTATGATAAATTTATGAAATATAAGGGTGAGATAAAAGCCTATAACGAGACATCTGCTAACGAAGGTGGAGTGGCAAAGCGGGATTTGAAAGAAGGTTCGGGTACAAAAGTGGAATCTGATGGCTCGAACTATTTGGCTTACTATGTGGGGTGGTGCGCGGATGAGTCGGTGTTTGATTCGTCGTTTGATGATAATGATAACCCGACTTCGTTTGCGAAGATTCTGGATCCGTCGCTTGGGATGATTGAGGGGTGGACTGCTGGTGTGGACGGAATGAAAATTGGTGGGATTCGGGAAATAACGGTGCCGTCTGAGCTAGCTTATGCTGATTCGATGGAGATATGCGGTGGTTATAACAAGCCTTTGAAATTCTTAGTTTACGCGGTAGCGAAGGAAGATCCGATTAAATCGCTCGCGGAGGAGCTCGACACGGCATATATGCGGTATCAATATGCGATGTATGGGATTGATTATGACTCGGTTGGTGCGGGTGAATGATGAAGAGCTTCTTCTTTTATGATTTGGAGACATCGGGGCTGAAGCCACGCGAGGATAGAATTATGCAGTTTGCGGGGCAGAGGGCGGATTTGGAGTTAAATCCGATTGGCGAGCCGGTGAATATTTTGGTGAAGATGACCAATGATGCCTTGCCGAGCCCTGGTGCGATTAATGTGACTGGGATTACGCCACAGCAGACTCTGATGGATGGGATTACTGAAGCGGAGTTTTGTAGATATGTGACGGAGGAGATTTTTACGCCAGAGACGGTGGCGGTGGGATATAATACGGTACGATTTGATGATGAATTTATGCGGGCAATTTTCTGGCGGAACTTTTATGATCCGTATGAGTTTGAGTGGAAGGACGGACGGAGTCGGTGGGATATATTAGATGTGGTGAGACTAACTCGGGCTTTACGCCCGGAGGGAATTGAATGGCCGTTTCGCGAAGATGGGGTGCCGACGAACCGGTTGGAATTAATCACGAAATTGAATGGTGTGTCGCACGAGCACGCGCACGATGCACTCTCAGATGTATATGCGACGATTGCGGTGGCAAAATTGATTCGCGATAAACAACCGAAATTATTTGAGTATTTATATAAGATGCGAGATAAGCGGGAGGTGAAGAAATTAGTGAATTTAGCAGAGCCGAAGCTGTTTGTGTATGCGTCGGGGAGGTACTCTAATGAATTCAATAAAACTACCGTAGCGTTTCCGATTGCGCCAGGACGGAATGGAAATGTGTTAGTATATGATCTTAGGTATAATTTGGATTCACTTCTGGACGGGTCCTGCCGGCTCTTGTCCTCCCCCAAAAATGACGGCATTTTTGGGGGGCCCCCTCCAGAGCCGTCACCCGTCCATGAAACGCGCTCTATTTTTCCAATTGTCAAGGAACTATGCTATAACAAATGTCCGGCGGTGGCGCCGATTAGCGTGCTGGATAGTAATGACGGATGGGGGAAGATTAGGTTGACGCGGGAGGCGGTGGAGCAGAATCTGAAGACTTTACTAGAGCATCCGGAGTTTGCGGAGCGGATGCGGAGTGAATACGAGAATAGACCTGAATTTCCGAAAGCTTTGGAGCCGGAGGGGGCGATATACGATGGGTTCCTTAATGATACTGACAGAGTGAAAGTGGCGGCGGTACGGAATGCGGAGCCCAAGAAACTCGTGGATTTTCACCCGGAGTTTATCGATGAGAGATTGCCGGAGTTACTACTTCATTATAAAGGGCGAAACTATCCGGAGACTTTGTCGGAATTGGAAGCGGAAGCATATGAAGAATATAGGCGCAAACGACTCGAGAGGCAGGTGCCGAAATTTATGGAGGAAATTGAAAAAGTCACGGATGACTTTGTGAAAGAAGAACTATTATTATATATGCAATCTTTAACTTAGTATTTAACTGAGCTAATAGCTTTCTTTAGAGTGTTGATGGACTTTTGGAGTTCGACGCCTTCGTGTTCGGAGAGCTTGAGGTCGAGGCGGCGGATAACGCCGGCGCGACCGACGACGGAAGGGAAGCCAAAGGAAGTGTCACTGAAATAATCATAAGATGAAACAGGGAGGATGCGCATTTCGTCATTTAAGATACAATTAAGAATTTGGGCGACGCAGGTGGCGATGCCGTAGTAAGTGGCACCCTTTTTCTCTATAATATCGTAGGCTTCATTACGCACAAAGTCGGAGATGCCGGTGCGGGTTTTCTTGTCGAGGAGTTCGGTGATTTTTTGACCGCCGATGTCGGCGAGGGACCACAACGTAAGTTCGGTGTCGCCGTGTTCACCAATTTGGTGAGCGTGGACAGATTTAGGATTGACGTTTAAGAAACTCGCGATGCGGGAGCGGAGACGGGCAGAATCGAGGACGGTGCCGGAACCGATGACTTTTTCGGCGGGAAGGCCGGAGAATTTGTAGGTATAATAAGTAAGAACATCCATAGGGTTGGTAACGACGAGAAATATACCGTTAAAGCCAGAATCCATGATTTGCTCAATCATACCTTTTAGGATATTGACGTTTTTCTTAAGTAATTCCATGCGGGTTTCGCCGGGTTTCTGAGCGGCGCCGGCGGTAATGACGACGATATCGCAGTCACGAGCGTCTTTGTAAGTGCCGCTACTGATTTTGACATAGCTAGGGGCGACAGCTAGGGCGTCACGGAGGTCCATGGCTTCGCCTTCGGCGTCTTTCGCGATAATGTCGGTTAGAACAATTTCGTTGACGGTGGTGCGTTGGTTCATAAGGGCAAAAGCAATGGACGCGCCTACATTGCCGGTACCCACTATCATTATTTTATTATTATCCATATAATAAGTATAGCATAAGAATTATGATTTGATATAATAAAAATATGAAGAAGTTATTATCAATTATATTGTTATCAATTTTTATTACAATGCCGGTGGGGGCGGTGGGGGTGAATGATTTTTATTTTAGTGATTTTACAGGGGATTATTATTTGACGAAGGATGAGGAGGGGATTTCGCACCTTAAGGTGGTGGAAAGTGTGACGGCGGAGTTTCCGGAATATAAGCAGAACAAGGGGATTTGTCGGTATATTCCATTCACGAACCAGGATGGTAAGAATATTACTTTGCCGCATCTATCGAGGTCCGATATTAAAGTGACGCGTAATGGGGTGGCAGAGCCGATTTATAGTATCGATAAAGAAAGCGGGTTTTATAATGTTTGCACCGGAACGGATGATTATGTGCTGGGTAGTCAGACCTATGTTTTTGAATACGAGTTTGAAAAAGTAGTGACGGAATTTACGGAAAACGGGCGGACTTTCCAGGAGCTGTATTGGGATACGAATGGGAATGGTGCGACGCAGAAGTTTGACAAAGTGACGGCACGGTTACATTTTGCGGACGAGGATGTCTGGACAGGCGATAGTTGGTGTTATGTGGGGATGTTTAAGGAAAGTGGGCAAGATAGATGTACGACTTCTAAAATAGAAGATGGTGTGGAGTTCGCAGCTGCGAATTTAAGGAGTGGAGAGAATTTGACTTTTGATGTGGAGTTAAAGGCGGGAAGTTTCGTGGTGCCGGAGCCGGAGAAGAATTATGCATATGTGTGGCTAACGATTGGGCTAGGGGTGATTTGTCTCATTAGCATTGGAATTGCCCTAAGGAAGTATTTGTCGACGAGAGATAAGGAGCAGTATTATAAAGGGATTTTTGTCGCACCGCAGTATCAGCCAAATAAAGATTATAGTTTGCCAGAAATGGCGGAGATATTTATTGGTAAGAAAAAGGATGCGAAGGTGGCGATGCTTTTAGAAATGGTAGTACAACATAAGATTGATTTTCAGAAAGGCGAGAAAAAGAAATGGAACATTATAGTGAAGGATTTGAATGGGTTAGGAGAAGAGTATATTGATCTGCTCTCGATTTTGAATAATGGGATCCGGCCAGAGAAAGATGATATGATTAAAGTCACGACTCATACGGCGACGAGTAAGCTGATTGCTCTCAAAAAATCGTTAGAAAGTAAGATCGTGAGCGACTTAAAGAAGGATAAATTGGTAGAAGATAAGTACCATTTTGGTGGGAGTAATGGATGGGGGTTAGGGAATGTGATTGTGACAACTATCATAGCTGTGCCGGTGTTGGCTATGGTAGGGATATTTGTGTTGAGTATTCTGGAGGATACGCTAGGGCTAGATGGTAAATATGGTGGCGAGATGGTGTTTGAAGAGCAGTTTTATTTGGTGGCGTTCTTGATGATTTTGGCGACGGTGATAGTTGTTGCGTGGTTTTCGAATAAAGCACAAACGTATGCTAAGCATACGATGAGGGGGCTGGAAATGTCGCGTTATATGGATGGGCTGAAACTTTATATCGAAATGGCGGAGGCAGATAGGATGAAAATGCTACAAAGTGTGGAGGGGGCTGATACTTCAGCAGAAGGAATCGTGAAGTTGTATGAGAAATTGTTGCCGTATGCGGCGGTGTTTGGTTTAGAAGAAAGTTGGATGAATGAGATGAAAGAATACTGTAAGGTGGAGGAGATTGAAGAGCCGGATTATCTGATGACTGGGCTCGCGGTGTCGGAGATTTCGCGGAGTTTAAGAAATGCGGCATCGGTTGCGACGGCTTCGACAGTGATGGCGAGTTCGGGCGGTGGTTCATCGTCTGGGTTTTCCGGTGGCGGAGGAGGTGGATTCTCTGGTGGCGGAGGCGGGGGAGGGGGATTCGGGG
>JAZPZQ010000033.1:0-3403 GCA_045544765.1 Candidatus Nanosyncoccus sp. | reverse complement strand
GGCTACGATCCGACTTCCCCCAGCTTCCCATCCACCAATTTCAGCACATATTGCTTCAACAACTTCTCCCCCTCCGATTCATCGTCAAAATACACCTTCAAATTTCCTATCAACCCGGCAACCTTATTCCAAACTGCCGGTGCCGACTCATCCTTAAATCTTATCGCAAGTGGCACCAACGAATCCGCCCCCACCAGACCCGACTTCGACAGCAAATCTCGGTCAATTAGTAGCCTCAGCTTCTCCTCTAACCCCAACTTATCAAAATCCTTTAGTCTCTCGTTAAACTCATCTTCACTTAAATTCAGCACATAATGCCCACTCATATCCTCCGTTATTTCCGGCAGTGGCCAATCCGATTTTTTCATCGGACCATCCAGCAAAAATCTCTTTTGACTAAACTTCCGAAAATCATCCCCCAGATTTGTAATTACCGGATAACCAGGCTTATCAATAAACGCATGCATCAGTTCCCCTGGGTCAAACTCCGCATACGGCTTCAAACACTTCCACAGATCATCACCCACCGTATTCTGATATTTATATTTGTCAAAATAATCCGCAATACCTTTACAGAATTGCTCCCAACCCATCAACCGAATTAGCATTAGCATCAGCCGCGCCCCCTTCGCATATACAATCGCCGAGTCAAACAACGTCGCAATCTCCGCCGGGTCGTGCACTTCTTGGTGTACCGACTGTACTCCCGAATACGCATCACGCATCAACGCCGCGCAGGCGTCTCCCGTAAAAAATCCTTCAAAAATCTTATATTCCGGATGAATAAAATCTACCGCGTAATATTCCATCACGCTAGCAAACGATTCATTTAGCCACAAATCATCCCACCATTTCATCGTCACCAAATCCCCAAACCACTGATGTGAAAGCTCGTGCGCGACAGTCAAAGCCACACTCTTTTTAGTCCCTAGCGTCGCATTCTTAGACACCAACATCATCGATTCTCGGTAAGTCACTAGTCCCCAGTTCTCCATCGCCCCCGCCTCAAAATCCGGCAACGCCACCTGTGTCAACTTTTTCAAAGGATACGGTTCCTTAAAATTATCATCGTAAAATTCGAGCGACCTCGCCGCAATCTCATTCGCAAAATCCACAAAGTCTAATTCCTGCGCCAGCGAACAATAAGTCGTAATCTCCACTCCGTGCTCATTCGTCACCGTCTTCCCGTGAAACTTCCCCACCACCCACGCCAGCAGATACGTCGACATCCGTGGCGTCGGCTCAAAAACTGTTGTATTTTTTACAACAGTTTTTACTGGCATATTAGATAACACCAAATCTTCATCAACAGTCCCGATAGTCAACTCAAATATCGCTTTAGCGGCTGGTTCATCGATACACGGAAAAGCTTCGCGCGCGTAATGCGACTCAAACTGCGTAGCGACGATAGTTTCCTTTTTACCATTATATTCATAATATGAAAGGTAAGCACCTTCCATATTTTCATTAAGCGTACCATTATAATATATAGTAATTTCTGCCTCACCGAGCGCTACATTTTTAATTTCTAATATTTCGCCATCGGCTCTAAACTCAACTTTTTGCCCATCAACCAATACATCCGTAATTTTTAAACCCACGGCATGAAACTTAACATTTTCGGTTTTAACTTCACCGGTAACCGTAACGACACCTCCAATAGTCTTAGCATCCTTGTCAATATCTAAATCAAGGATGTATCGTTCCGGCACAAAATAATCCAGTAATCTCTCCATAATGGTATTTTCCTTTCTATCAGGAATCACTTGAATTAGTATTTCTTCTGAGCATTGAGCAAACCCGAGAGGATTTTTCCAAATTTTAGGAAATTATCTCTTGCGAGCCGTGAAGACAGCCGCGAGACAAGAGTAATTTCCGTTAAAAAATTTGGAAAAATCATCCCGGCGTGCAGCGAACCGCGAAGAAAAATACTATTCAAGTGATTCTCGATTGTTAATGTAATTTAGCGACAGTTGGCAGTTTGGCCGGTTTCAAAATTGGCTCGAGCTCCGCTTCTTCCAACGTCTCATGTGCCAACAATTCTTCCGCCAACTTATCCAACACTGCTTTATTTGCTTTAAGCACATCCTCTGCTCTTTTCGCCGCTTCATCCGACAGTTTCTTAATCTCCGCATCAATCAGTTCCGCCGTTTTCTCCGAGTAAGGCTTGCCAGTCGTGATCGTATAATACCCAGTTTCACCCTCAGGAAATACCATATTTCGTAAACCAGACCCCATCCCTTCTTCCACAATCATCGATTTCGCAAGCGACGCCACATTCTTAAGATCCGACGATGCCCCCGTCGTCACCGCATCCGCTCCAAATATCAGTTTCTCCGCTACACGCCCACCCATCGCTCGCGCCAAAATATCCTTCAGTTCATAAATACTCTTATAGCTCCTATCTTCCGGCGGCAAGAACCACGTCACTCCACCCGTCGAACCCCTCGGGATTATCGTCACCTTATGCACTGGATCAGAATCCGGTAATACGTGCCCCACAATCGCGTGACCCGCCTCGTGATAAGCCGTAATTTTACGTTCTTTCTCGTTCATCACTTTGCTCTTTCGCTCCGGTCCAATCGCTACCCGCTCAAACGCTTCCGTTACATCCGCGTTCGACACTGCCTTATGCCCTTCACGTGCTGCCGTAATCGCTGCTTCATTCGCGATATTAGCAAGGTCAGCCCCCGAAGACCCAGCCGTTTTCTTCGCCAATGCCTCAAGGTCCACATCCGCTTCTACCGGTTTGCCCTTGAAATGCACCTTCAAAATCTCCAGCCTATCCTTCCGTTCCGGCAAAGTCACGTTCACGTGCCTATCAAACCGCCCCGGACGAAGCAAGGCTTTATCTAGCATATCCACTCGGTTCGTCGCCGCCATCACAATCACGCCCGAATCATTGTCAAATCCATCCATCTCCACCAAAATCTGGTTCAAAGTCTGCTCATCTTCGCGCCCCGCACCGCCCCGCGCATCACGCTTATGTGCCACCGCATCGATTTCGTCAATAAAGATAATCGACGGCGCATTTTTCTTCGCCTTCGAGAACAAGTCTCGCACCCTCGAAGCCCCCACCCCCACAAACATCTCCGCAAATTCCGACCCAGATATTGAGAAAAACGGCTCTTCCGCTTCACCCGCCACCGCGCGTGCCATCAGAGTCTTGCCAGTGCCCGGGTCACCCGCTAGCAATACGCCCCGTGGAATCTTCGCCCCCAACTTCTCATACTTTTTCGGCGACTTCAAGAAATCCACAATCTCCGTCAAATCTTGCTTCGCGGACTCATTTCCCGCCACATCCTTAAACGTCACCTTTTTCTTATCTGGACCATACAATTTCGCTTTTGCCTTCCCAAACGCCATCGACTGATTGCTCGCAAGTCGGATCGTAGCCATGTCG
>JAZPZQ010000032.1:0-2381 GCA_045544765.1 Candidatus Nanosyncoccus sp. | reverse complement strand
TTATGGCTTGCGTACGATTGCGAAAGCACCGCAAATCACCACCGGTATCGAAGAGACCTTGGTGGGTGGCGAAGGCAAAGAAATCAAAGCCGTCAAGGTGCTGATTAACGACCACGTCTATATCCTTCGTGATGGTAAGGTTTACACGATTACAGGACAAATTGTAAATAAATTATAATTATGAAAAAGATATATATTGCTCCTCAGATAGAGGAAATGCCTTTAGAGCCGCAGAGCGTCATCATGACCAGTATACCGGATCCGTTCGCTCCGGCTCCCCGTCGCCGCGGTGACGTGATTGAATAATCGCAAAAAAAATCTCATATGCCGCCGCGCATATGGGATTTTTTGCACTACGCCTATGAAACAAATACGTATATACGGCTTATTGCTGTTGCTCCTGATGTCCATGATGGCATGGGGGCAAGAACTCTCTGTCGCTGAGCGTAACGCCGCGCAGGGATTCAATGATACCATCGATCGCCTTGCTCCGGATTTTGTAATAGTGAGTCTCTGCGTCGCTGATCCTACCGACCAAAGTCAGGATTGGATGGGGATATTAGGGCATGCATTCCTTCGACTTCAATGTCCTACATTCGGATTGGATTATTGCTATAGTTATGAAAGTGAATCAATGAAAGGGCAATTCGGAAAATTCTTGCGAGGACAGTTAGGGATGAGTATGTGTGCTATTAATACGGAGCAATACATCAAAGATTATCGTGACTGGAAACGTGCTGTGCATGAATACCGCATTAACATGCCTGCCGATGCGGAGCAACGTCTCTGGGAACAAATGGATAGTCATTTGTCGGCAGATCGGGGGATGGAGGTGAACTTAATCGAGTTTGGCTGTACAAATACCATCTTGCGCTATGTAGAACAATCGCTATTCCCTGCACAAATTAACTATAAATGGCCGGAAAAGTATTACACCAAGTCAGCATTCGAAATACTTGAAGAATATTTAGAAAGTTATCCATGGACATTCTTGCTATTAGATTTGTATTATAGGAAATATACCAAGGATTTAGTTACACCAAAACAAAAAATAATATGTCCACCTGACTTATTGGAAGTATGGTCAGCAGCTACCATAGATGGGCAACCATTTATTACCTATGTGGGCGATTTGGTGGAAGCTGAGCCGGTTGTCGCTGAGAGACCTTGGTTTACACCGCAATTATGCGGCATCTTATTGTTGATTATCATTGCTGGAGGAATAATATGGGCTATTATCCGTAAACGTTAATCCTAAATCTCCAATGTCCAATTTCCAATCTCCAATAAAGAAATACCCTCTTCTGCCGTATTCGCAGTTGGTCTTCGATGCCACTCGTTGGTTGCCAATGGTATATCGTTTCCCATTAGCATACAGATGGCGAAAAGGGGCAAAAGAAAAAGCCCGTATTGAGCAAGCTATACGAATCGCTTTGGCGAATCATCCTGCTTTTCAGATGCGTGTGGATGGACACGGCAACCATTATCCCTCGTCGTTGAAAGATATACTTCATGGTCCGTACCATGATTTTGACCTTTCCGTACAAGGTGAGGATTTGGTAATAAAAGTGCAGATAAGCCGTATCTTAGGGGATGGAAAAAGCGCGGAGATATTATTGGATGATATTCAACGCGCCTATGTTGGTTTGCCTTTAGAGCCGGATGATTATTGGGGATATGTAGCGCGCTTTGAGCAACTAAAAACGGATTCTCATTATTTGGCAAGTTGTGATTGGCTGGTTAAAGAGTTTGCGGATTCTTCCATTCCTGTTCGCCCTACGATAGATCGAAAATGCCTATGGACTCTCCTGCCTCCCAAGCCTGGATTATACAAAGCAGATTATACCGATTTACACAATAAGATAATAAACTTAGCAGAAACGAAATACTTGTCCTACGAAGGTCTCTTCTCGCTCTGCACAACGCTGGCTATAGCCGACTATTGTAATACTGATTCAGCGGCAATCACATGGGCGTATGAAGGCCGCGAAGCACCGGAAGAGCAACGTATATTCGGAAGCCTTCATCGCGACATTCCGTTTCAAATAAAAAACCTCCAATCTCCAACCTCCAATCTCCAATCGGATTTGATACGCGAAGCAAGGAATCAAATCCGTTCCGGTATCGCCCATAGCGATTATCCTTATACGCTGACGGCGCCGTATAACAAGCGTTGGAACTATGCGGTCAATGTGTTACGTATTATCGATCCCGAAGATATGCTGCGGAGTATCGACCAGCCTCTCGAGATTGTCTCTATTCCGGAGCAGAAATATGCCTATGCGCTCCTTGATGTGGAGATACATGAGCATCCGCAGGATTTATCCATCTGGTTCCGTTATTCCGCCACTCATTATAAAGAATCCTAAGTCGGAGGCCAA
>JAZPZQ010000031.1:0-4199 GCA_045544765.1 Candidatus Nanosyncoccus sp. | reverse complement strand
CTTGCCTTTCGGCTGCGCGCGGCGGGGGTCCCCCCAGCGGCGTCACCCGCCAGTGTTTATTGAATTTGTTTAACTCAACATAAAAATAAAACTGACGATGATTAATTGCACAACTAAATTGTTAAATTATTTCCAAAGACTGCTAAAATATCTACTCGCAGCTTTAGACTGTCATCATTTTATCGCACTTACTTTTCTTTGTCAAGGGTTTTTTTGGGATTTTTATGAGATTTTTTGGGCCAGAATAGCCAAATGATAGCCGCATCACCTAGCGCAATAAGAAAAACTAGCCACCACGGGAATTCAATTGTTTTTTGTGCGCAAGGTTGAGTCATAGTGCCAGTATTTGGAGTTTTGATAGCGTTTTCCTTAGTTGATTGTGCAAATGAAACATTACTTATGGGCTCAGGCTGCGAAGACACTGCTATTTGTTCGTTCCCTATATTTGCTTCGCCTAAGCCTTCTCTTTGAGGTGTTTCCTCAACTGGTTCGGCCTGGACAGAGTTATCTAGCGTACTAGTGATTGTATTTTCTGGCTCAATTTCATTTCTAGGTGGAAAATAGGAGGCCCACTGGTCGCCCGAAATCATTAGCTTGCATTCCATTCCCTCTTGGTAATCTGGGGCATTGAGGCAATTCGAGATGTCAAAATACCCTTGGGCGTTAAAATAGGGGCCAGAAAATGCTGCATAATCGATTTTGCTTGAGGTGTTTTGAATTAAATCTGAACCAGCAACAGATAGCTCAACCTCTTCCCAGGCCGGAATCCAGCCAGCACCGTTTTCTGCTTCGTCTCCTACATACATCGTATGAAGGCCGGATATGGAACCATCCATAAACTGTTCGTAGTTATAGTTGTAGATTTGTCCAGACCAATCATCGAACCAGCCGAAATAGAGGTGAGTGAGGTCGGCTTTTTCTTCTATACCCATTTGTTTCATCATATTGTCTTCGTCAAAATAGAAGATTTTGATGGTTTCTTTGACGGGATTAATAGAGGTAAGCCAAACTCTGGTTTCGAGAAAATTAAGTAATGCGCTATACTTGTCGCCTTTCTCATACATCGAGAGGTAGAAATTTTCTTTGCAGACTTGATCGTCGTGACAAAGATCTTCTTTTTCTTTATCTACTTGGTGAGAGAATTCGACCATTTCCTCGACTGACCACCAAGTGGTGTTTTCGGCTTGAATTGCCGCGTGAGCTGATTTTTGTGGACTAAGAACCAATCCAAAAACAAGAATTGGTAAAAATAGTATAGAGATTTTTTTCATAATACTCCTCTGTTAGTTTAGTTGTGAGAGGAGTATAGGCATGAGTTGTTAAATAATTCAACCCCTGTAAAGCACTTAGGCTTTTTTGGCTTTTTCTTCGGTTTCTTCTTCTGGCAATACGATACCGATAGAAGCAACGGTATCACCTTCACTCATTTTCATGATACGAACACCTTGAGTCGCACGACCGAGAGTAGGAATTTCTTTCATCGCGACACGAATGGCCTGACCCTTGGTAGACATCATAATCACCTCTTTAGCTAATGGATCCAAAGTATGAACAGCGACAATCGGACCGGTTTTGGCGGTAACAGCGGCAACTTTAATACCTACTCCACCGCGCTTATGAGGTGGGAAGTTGGAAACTAGGGTAGCTTTACCGTAACCGTTAGCTGAAACGGCAATTAGTTTTTGCTTTGGATCGGTGATTACGTCCATACCGACAATTTCGTCCTTCGGGCGAAGACGCATACCTCTTACGCCCATGGCTGAGCGACCCATGACACGAACCTCTTTTTCGTTAAATCTAGTGGCCTGGCCGGCGGAAGTGGAAATAACGATATCGTTCTCGCCGGTAGTCTCCTTGACCCACTTTAGTTCATCGCCGTCAGCTAGTTTTATAGCTATTAGCCCGTTGCTGCGCACATTGAAGAAATCTTTGATGGCAGATTTCTTGATGGTGCCCTTCTTGGTAGCCATAAAGAGATAGCCGTCAGCGCCCGCATCGCCTTGCTTGATAATGGCAGTGATTTTTTCTTCTGGATGCATATTGAGCATGTTGACAGCAGCGGTCCCCTTAGCAGCCAGAGAGGCTTGTGGTACTTCGTAGGCTTTCATGCGGAATAATCTTCCTTGGTTCGTAAAGAACAAGAGGAAGTCGTGCGAATTTGCAGTGAGAATCTGAGCAATAACGTCTTCTTCCTTGGTGGTCATACCACGCTTGCCCTTGCCGCCACGATTTTGCTTGCGGAAGTCGGCCTGCGGGACGCGTTTCATGTAATTTTCAGAGGTGAGCAAGATTACACTCTCTTCTTCAGGGATGAGTTCTTCTTCGGAGAATTTGCCAACTTCGTGATTGATAATCTTGGAACGACGCTCGTCGCCATATTTTTCTTTCAAGGCGATGAGCTCTTCTTTGATGACGCGGAGGATTTCTTTCTCGTCGGCAAGAATTGCCTCTAATTTCTTGATTAAATCGTGAAGCTGTTTTAGTTCATCCTCAATTTTGTCTCTTTCTAGACCTTGGAGACGGCGAAGTTGCATTTGCAAGATAGCGTTGGCTTGGATTTCAGAGAGACCGAAACGCTTCATGAGTTGCTGATCGGCGTCGTCATAAGAGGCGCGAATGACCTTGATCACTTCATCAATGTTGTCTAAAGCGATTTTTAAGCCTTCTAAGATGTGGGCACGTTCTTTAGCTTTTTTAAGTTCGAACTCCGTGCGGCGACGTGTCACAACCTGGCGGTGCTTGATGAACTCGGCCAGAATCTCTTTAAGACCGAGAATGCGAGGCTGGACGCCATCAACGAGGGCGAGCATATTGTAATGAAATGCGGTCTGGAGCGGAGTGAGCTTGTAGAGTTGATTGAGGATTTTCTTGGGGAAAGCGTCTTTCTTTAGCTCTACAACGATGCGGATTTTGCCTCTGGCGGATTCGTCGCGAGCATCGGCAATGTGATCTAGTTTTTTGGCGAGTACCAATTCGCGGACTTTTTCGATGAAGCCCTCTTTGCTCATGCCGTATGGCACTTCTGTAATCACGATGTTATAACGGCTGTTTTTGCGTTCTTCGATATTGGCGACGGCGCGAATCACGACAGATCCCTTCCCTGTAGCGTAGGCTTGTTTCATCGGTGCACCACCGTAAACCTCGGCACCAGTTGGGAAATCTGGACCTTTGACGTGTTTCATTAGTTCATCTAGAGTGATGTCTGGATTATCGATTTGGGCGACAGTAGCGTCTACCAATTCTCCGAGGTTGTGTGGCGGGATATTGGTAGCCATACCAACAGCGATACCCATCTGGCCGTTTAAGAGAATATTGGGGAGAGCGGCCGGCAAAACTACCGGTTCTTGCTCGGTACCGTCAAAATTATCACGGAAATCTACAGTGTCTTTCTCTATATCGGTAAGTAACTCGGCACCGACTTTATCCATGCGAGCCTCGGTATAACGATAGGCGGCAGGTTCATCCCCGTCCATTGAACCAAAGTTACCTTGACCTTCGATCAAAGTGTAGCGCATCTTCCAGGGCTGAGCGAGGTTAACCATCGCCATATAGATAGACGAATCGCCATGAGGGTGATATTTACCCATGACATCACCGACGATACGAGCGGATTTGACTGTGGCGTGAGGAGCCTTCCAGCCGTTTTTGTTCATAGTATAGAGAATACGCCTGTTGACCGGCTTTAAGCCGTCGCGGACATCAGGGAGGGCGCGGTCAACAATGACGGACATGGAATATCTGAGGAAGTAGTCTTCCATGGTATGTTCGACAGGTTTAATCTCTATACCCTCTGGAACACCATCTTCGGACGCACTTCGCGCCGACCCGTCGTTACGGGCGTCGCTCGCTCGCTCGCTCCCCGTTGGTCGCGAATGGTCCTCAGATGGTGATTCCATCGGGTTTTTTTTCAAATTCTGTTCGTCTTCCATAGTTCCTCCTTAAAAGTCCAAATCATCCAGATTAACAGATGCGGCGCCGGCTTGGATGAAGTTTTTGCGGAGTTCGACCTGATCTCCCATTAGCTTCGTGAATACGGCGTCAGCGCTTTCGGCGTCTTCGATATGAACTCTAACTAAAATACGGTTCTCGGGGTCCATTGTAGTATCCCAGAGTTGCTTGGCGTCCATTTCGCCAAGACCCTTGAAGCGCTGTTGGGCGGTATAACCGGCTTGCTTAAACCTCTCTTGAGACACGTCAAT
>JAZPZQ010000030.1:0-8006 GCA_045544765.1 Candidatus Nanosyncoccus sp. | reverse complement strand
AATCCTATGTACATGGTGGCAGCAGGGTATAAGAACGGTACCTCAGCGCCTACTCAATTAAGTACTTATGGTAGGTATTGGACTAACACAGTCTATAGTAGCACCACCGCATACGCTCCTTATGTCAGTACCTCTAATCTTTCTCCTACTTATTACAGCACTTCAAGTACGGTGCGTGGCAGAGGTATGTCAATCAGATGTGTAGCTCGCCAAGCCAACACTGGCTCTACTACTGTGACCTTTGAGAAGAATGCTAATGATGCTGCAGGTACTATGAGCAGCCAAACTTACTCCGCTAATACGCTGAACACTTTGCCTGCTAATGGCTTCACCAGGTCCGGTTATGCCTTCAACAGCTGGAACACTGAATCAGATGGTAGCGGTACTTCCTACGCTGATGCCGGTCAGTTCTATGCTAGGACTGGCACCGAGACTACTAGCGTCACTCTCTATGCTCAGTGGGATAAGACCTACACCATTACCTTTAACCTCGGCACCAACGCCACCGGCATCTACTTTGACGGTACTACTTATACCAATGGTCAGACTACTCAAGCGATAGAAAACAAAACTTACCAAATCTCTGGCGTCTTCCCGACTAAATATGGCTTAGGTAGTTGGTCTACCACTGCTGGTACCATAGCAAATTCATCCGCTCCCACTACTACCTATACCGTAGTGAGCGACGCCACTATTACAGTTACAGGCCAGGAGGCTACCACGAGTATCTCTACTCTCACCGTTCCCACAGACCCAGTCTCCAGTAATTGTAAAAATGAGGCAGTTATTCCACAATTAGTATATGACCCACGTGACAACGAGGCTTACTACGTCGCTAGACTATGTGATGGTAATATCTGGATGCTGGATAACTTAAGATTAGACCTCACTAATTCTACTGTTATCAGTGCCCTTAGCTCTACCAATACTAATGCTACCGATACCCAGCTCGCCTATCTCAAAGGTACCAGCACTGGTACTACCTCGGACCAATACCCCACCGCTGGTCTCTCTGGCTCCGAATGGAATAGTGGTTACAGTTTCTCCGTTCCCCAAGCCGCCGCTAGATGGAAGGACGACATTGCTCCTGTCACCTTTGGTCTTGGCAGCGGTAAAGTAGGCGTTTATTACAACTACTGTGCCACTTCTGCCGGTACCTACTGCTGGGGTAATGGTACCAACTACACCGGCTCCCCCACCACAGACCCTAACACTAGCTCTTATCGTGATATAGAGGGTGACATCTGCCCCGCTGGTTGGCACTTACCAAACTATACTGGTGAATTTAATGCTCTCCCTTCAGCCTACAATGGCGGTACCTTAGGTGGCGATACCGTGTTGCCATATGGAGTAGCCCATAACACCGCCTTATCTACTCCCCTGTCGGGCCACCTCGCCGATGGTAGCTCGCGGTACTACCTCGGTACGGGCGGCTACTTCTGGAGTTCTACTTGGTACGATACCTACTCTATGTACACTCGCACCGTCTACGCTACAAGCGTCGGCGGCGGCAGCTACAGTCGCATCAACGGCCTATCTATTCGTTGCATACTAGGTAGCGTATAGGTTTTTCTGAACTGTACTCTTAATCGTAATAAAGCCCAAAATGCAGTTATGGAATAAAAAATAAGCCTTTGGCTTTATCTTTATTTCTCTGGTCGGGGTACTTGGATTTGAACCAAGGACACTGCGTGTATAAGACGCATGCTCTAACCAACTGAGCTATACCCCGTCTTATTTATTTTACCATAAAATGGTATAATGGTAAGCATGAACAAGATAAAAATCGTACTGAGGAGGCTAAAGTTCAAGTTGAAGCACGATTTTTTGACGGTGGAGAATATTATTTTGGCGTTTGCAATCGCATTGTGTCTAGTATGGACGTTTCAGTCGATTGGAGCGATGTCTCGAAACTGGACATTGTCGGAGAGATTGACGGAAGAGAAGAGAAACTTGGAATTAGTTAAGCTTGAGGTAGAGACGGAAGAGCTCGAAAATGAGTATTATAAAACAGATGAATATCAAGAATTATTGGCCCGAAAATATGCTGACAAAATGGCGAGCGGAGAAAAAATGGTAAAGATGCCGGAAAATTCGAAAGAAGCCAAGGATAAATATGCCCAGGCATATAGTGAAAAACTAGCGAAAGAAGAACGTTCAAATTTTGACAAGTGGATGGCGTTTTTGTTTCCTAGTTTCTAAAAAGAGCTTCTAAAAAGGCGCGTAAATTATAGTACTTATGGTATAATATGTAATATGGATAAGAATAAGCACGGTTTCACTATGATTGAGGTGGCTTTATTTCTCGTTATAACTGGGGCTTTGTTTGTAGGGATTGCGGTTGGGACACAAAACTCAATTTTTCAGCAACGCTATAATGATGCGGTGCAGAACTTTGCGGAGTTTTTGAGATCAGCTTATGCGCAGACGATGAATGTGCAAAGCGAAGGTGATGGGCGATCGGACATGGCAATATATGGAAAACTGGTATCATTCGGGGAAACTGTTGATTTGGCAGGAAATGACATCAAAAATACTGATGCAGTTTATTCATATAACGTGATTGGGAAGGTGGGGGAAATGAGCTCTGGCAACGTTTTGGAGCTTTTGTCGGAGGATCAGCTCGATGCTAATGTGGTGGTAAAAAAAGATGATAAGTTTCAGAGCGTGGGGTTAGTGGAGGACTATAGACCGAGGTGGTCTGCGGCAATTCAGAATACCGATGACAGTAGTTCTTTTAAGGGGGCTTTACTAATAGTGAGGCATCCGAGCTCTGGGACCGTTTATACATTCGTGATGACTGGTACAGCAATGGATATAAATGGGAAAATTAAACAAGCTAACCTAGAGGGAGTGTCGACTTTTAATCCTTTGACTGAGTATTTGAGCTCTTTTCAGATTAAACAGGTGGATTTTTGCATTAATCCCAATGGTCCAGACGAAGGTGGGTTGAGGCGTGATGTAAGAGTGATAAGCGGGGCAAGGAATGGTTCAGGAGTAGAGATAATTAGTGAAGGAGGAGGGGATAAATGCGCAAGATTGTAATGAATTCTAGAAAGATAGGTTTTACTTTGGTAGAATTGTCACTTTCGATTGCCTTTATTTCGATATTGTCAATCATAATTGTGGTAATCATAAATAATACTTTATCATCGTATAGAAGGGGTTTAACTTTGAACAAGATCAATAGTACGGGGATGGATTTGGTGGATGATATACGCTCTGCGATTCAGAATTCATCAAATAAGTCATTAACCGAGCTTTGTGAACGTCGTTATAAACAGGAAACGAACAATACGACCAATTATAATAATTGCATAAATGATGGGGCACGGAATTTTGTGGTGGTAACGAGATCGGCTACTGTGAATACTGGGCGTGGAACAATTTATAATGTTCCAGTTTATGGGGCTTTTTGCACGGGGACTTATTCTTATATTTGGAATTCTGGATATTTTTCTAAGGAGAATGGCTACACTATAAGCGGGGGGGTGAGTAGCCCTGCGGAGTTAAAATACATGGATATTAATGGTGACGTGAAAACGAAGAGTGGGTTTAAACTACTAAAGCTTGAGGATGACGATAGGGCTGTTTGTACTTCAGCTGTGTTTGGCACCGATCCGCAATCTACGACACACTATTATAAAATAAATTCGCAGAGTCCGATAAACAAATCGTCAGTTTTTGACATTACGAAGTATCAAGTAATACAAGATGAGCCAATTGACATTTTGGCGAGTGATTCGGAAAATAATTTGGCAATTTATGATTTTTGGTCGGCAAAGCCGGCGGAAAGTAAAAGCAAGTACGGGCTGTTTTACGTGGCAAGTTTTGTCTTGGGGACACTGCAGGGTGGTATAAATGTAAAGGCTGCGGGGGATTTTTGCGCGACGCCTGCGAACCTTTCTTTGGAAAATATGGATTATTGTGCAATTAATAAGTTTAATATCGCTAGTCAGGCGATGGGAGCATAATTGATGGGGCGATTAGGAAAAAAGAAGACATTCAAAAAAGGTGCAGCATCTTTTTACATTGTAGCGTTTTCGACATTGATACTTGTAATTATCGCGGCGAGTTTTGCGGCAATTATTATATCGGAGATAACACGTACTTCAAACGATGATTTGGCGCAATCTGCGTATGATTCGGCGATGGCTGGAGTGGAGGATGCTAAGTTGGCATTTTATAATTATCAAAACTGTTTGGCGCAGGGCAAAACGAAGGCTGATCATATTCAAGATGATGGAATTTTGACTTGCGAAGAGATTATCTATATTATGGAGGATAAGAGCGATGATTGCGATATGGTTGCGATGATTCTGGGGAGGACAGTAGTAAATGATGATGGGTTTCGGGGTGTGATGATTCAGGAATCGTCAGTTCAGAATAATATGCTACAGGCATATACTTGTGTAAAAATTCAGAATGTTTTGAATGATTACCGTTCGACACTTTCGGGCTCTAATCCAAGTGAGATAGTGAGAGTGAAGTTGGATGACAAGAGTGGGCTAACTGCAAAGGATATAAAAACAGTTGAGATTAGTTGGTATAGCGATGCTAGTAATTTGAGATTAACTTATAATAACTTCAATAGGAATACGACGCCGAATAAGGTAGTGTTTAACTCGTTAACGACGGGTATTGCTTTGCCACCAACGATTTCGGTGACGCTTATTCAAACGGCGAATAGTTTTAAATTATCGGATTTTACGATGAAACAAGACAATCGGACTAATCGAGCTACGGTGTTTATGGTGCCAACGGACAGTGCGCAGAGTGCTTCAAAGGAAGATAATAAGACAAACTATATCGGGGCTTATCGGACTGGTGGCGATGGAGTGATGCGAAATCTCATTAAGGCGGATGATTTGTTGAAGTCTAATGATAAAACTACTGTCAATGTGCCATATGCGGTGTATTGTGGCAAAAATTTGGGTAACGAATTTCTTTGTACAGCGACTTTGGTGCTACCTGAACCGGTAGGCGGCGATAGGAATGATGATACGTTTTTGTTTGTAGTATCGCTTCCGTATGGTAAACCAGCTACGGATTATGCAATGAGGTTTTGCAACAACGCTAACGCTTGTACGACTCAAAAGGTGACGGTTGATGGAAAAACAGAATTAGAAAATCACGAAGTTGCTTTGAAGGGGGTTCAAGTGTCGATTGATTCGACTGGGCGAGCCAATGATTTGTTTAGGAGGGTAGAAACAAGGTTTAAGGGGGCGGATACGGTCTTTTCGTATCCACTTTATGCAATACAGCTTATGGATAGTGATAATAATGCGGGTACGTTACTAAAGAAGAGCTTTGATGTGAGGTGCGAGTGGAATCTGCCAAGCAATATTGCACAAAATGATTCTTATTGTAATAGCCAATAATAAAAATAAGCCCGGAGGGCTTTTGGTTGTGGGGGCTGGATTTGAACCAGCGACCTTTTGGTTATGAGCCAAACGAGCTACCGGACTGCTCTACCCCACGACATACATTATGTTGATTGTTCGCTTATAATATATATTATATAGTGGTTAGCGCTTTTTGTCAAGGAGTTTTTTGGTGGCGAGTTTGATGAGTTGGCAGTAACTATTGGCGATTTGAGGTGTGCCGGCGAGTTCGGTAATGGGGAGATTATGACGGATGGCAAAGGAAAGTTGACCGATGATGAGGCCAGCGTGAGGAGCTACAAAACAAGCGCCAATAAGGTGATTGTTCTTGTCAGCGAGAAGTTTGAGGAAACCATGGTGCTGATTAAAGATGGTGGAGGCAGGGATTTCGTCGAGATGGACGATGACCTTTTTGTATTTACGGTCACGTTTTAACAAATCATCTTCAGTAAGCCCGATAACTGCAACTGTAGGGTGGGTGTTGATGACACGAGTGAAGCCGGCATAATTAGGTAGGTTTTTGGCACGATTGACGAGATTATGTGCAAGAATGGTGCCTTCGTATTCGGCGCGTTCGGTAGAGGATTCGCCGCCAATGCAATCGCCGATAGCATAGATGTGTTTAACGGAAGTGTGGAAATTTTTATCGACGGTGATGCCGGTGTTTTTGTATTTGACGCCGGCGTTTTCAAGACCGTAATCGAGGATAGGTTCACTGCCAGTGGCGAGGATGACGCAATCGACGCGAACGAGCTTTTCGGTGCGTGCGTTGCGGAAGATGACGCGTTTGCTGGTGGTGTCTTGCTCTAGAGCGACAACTTTACAATTCGGAAGAACCATAGCGCCAAGAGATTTGGTGAGGTGCTCACTGACTAGCTCGCCGACTTCTTTGTCTTCGCGGGGGAGGAGACGCTCGGCGGTTTCCATAATGATGACTTTGGCGCCTAGCTCGGCAAAGTAGGTGGCGATTTCGCAACCGGTAGGGCCACCGCCAACGATGAGGACGACTTTGGGGGTGCGACGAACTTTGATAGCGGACTCGGGGGTGAGATATTTGACAGAATCGGTACCAGCGATTTCGCCAGTTTTGAGCTTGGAGCCGGTGGCTAAAATAAAATGCTCGGAGGTGAGCTTCTGTTCATTAATGGCGATGGTGTGAGCATCGAGAAAGTGGGCGGAGCCATTGAGATGTACGATGCCGGCTTTGGCAAGAGTGGTCTTGATCTGGTCGCTAGATTCAGTAATGGTGTTGAGCTGGTGGGCGACGGCAGTGGGATAACTAAAAGTCAAATCTTGGTTATGAAGTTCGGGGCACGTACTAGCCTGATGATAGATATTAGAAGCGTGTAAGGCGACAGCATAGGGTATGTCGCGAGTGTTAACATTAGATCCACCTAAGAACCTGTTTTCGACAATAGCGATGCGCTTCTTGGTCTTGGTGAGATTAATGGCAGTAGTAAGTCCAGCTGGACCGCTACCAATTATAATATATTCAAAATCGTATTTTTTGCCCATTACTATATTATTGTATCACGTTTTTCATAAACATAAGCAAAATCTGCATTATATTTTTTGAGTTCTTTCGCGATAGCCCTTTCTAAATCATTTTTGGTAATGATTTTTTTATGTTTTAGAGTTTGTTTGGCCGATTTTAAAGCTCTGCCGATAAAGGCTTCAGCGGCTCCGCTCGGAATTCCGATGGCGCGGGCATCGATTTGGAGGGATTTCTTGATTTTGGCTTCGTCAAAATTTTCCATAGTTAGAACCTGAAGGTGATGATTAAAATTGCGATAAGGAGATAATCAAGGCAAAGGATGAAGCGAGTGAAATTTTTGTTGTGGGTGCGGGAGCGGGCGGCTTCGGCGAGGTTGTGTCCGAGGTGGAAACGCCAGCGTTCGATAAAGAGTGGGATGGTGGGAACTACTATATATATTATAGTAAGGAGGAGGCTGGCGGGATGAGCGGTGCTCATTTGGAGGATTTCGGCGGAGGTGATGATATAAAGGGGCAGGGTGAAGATGAGTTCTGGGGTGCCGGAGAGAGCCCCGAGAGTAAAGGCATCAGAGCGGGTCGCGGCGGTACTGGCGTGATGAAGGAGGGAATTAGCGATTTTGCGGGGGATGAATAGCTTTGTGCCTGGACCGGGACGGAAATAAAAGAAAAAGCTGATGAATGCGAGAGCGATAATGGTGCCGGTAAGAATCCAAGTGAGAATGTTGGTGCCGAGGTGGGATAAGTCGGCGACGGCAATGGCGACTAATAAGTAAACGGAAAGAAAGATGCAGGAGGACATAGTTTCGGCGCCAAGTATGAAGTAAAAAGTAAGTGTTTCTGCTTTTTTGCGTGAGTATTTACCATAGGCGTAATGATTAAAAATGGCAAAAATCCCGGGCGTGAGGCTTAAAAAAGCCATAATAAGGATAGACAGTATGATAATTCCCAAAGGGGTCAAAACGCTCATGCTCCAATTATAGCACAAATGGGGTTGCTTTTGTAGATTGAGTGTGCTACTCTTTGGCGTATGAAAAAATTTATTTTAGGTTTGGCGGTGGGGAGCAGAGCCTTGGTGGAGGTAATTTGGGTGGTGGGGGTATTGGTGTTGTCGGTAATGGCAATATGGAG
>JAZPZQ010000029.1:0-31101 GCA_045544765.1 Candidatus Nanosyncoccus sp. | reverse complement strand
GCTTCGAAGCGGAAGAAATAGAGTTTTTTAGAATTCGGTTTTTGGCAGGGGGGTATTTGGAGTGTTTTGTGGGGTGCTTAGCGAAGTGTGGGCTGAGGCTGGGCGCGGGGGGTTATTCTTTTGGCTTGCTGATATTGGCGGGGCGACCGTAATCGGGAATAATAATTTGGTGGGTGTTGCCGTGATGGTCTTTTAAAGGGATATTTAGCTCGTGAGCGAGGGTATTGACGATGCTGGCGCCGATTCTTAAGCCCGTGAAAGAGCCGGGGCCGGACATAAATTCGATTTCGGTGAGGTCCTGCCAAGATTTGTGATTTTCGTCTAGTTTATCTTGAATGAATTGGAGGAGTTTTTCGGCGAGGTCGTTCGCGAAAGTATATTTATATTCTTTATTGTCTAATTTTAAGATGGTTTCGGGAGTGGATGTATCTAAATAAAGTTTCATATGGTTATCTCTCTAGTATTATCGTCGTTGTAATTGATTTTGATGATGGTGTGATTATCTGGTAAGAGATTGGAGATGGAGTCGCCCCATTCGATGACGATGATGTTGTCAGGGTTTTGGAGGTTTTCCTGGAGGTCTTCGGACATAAGGCCGGGATCTTGGAGGCGATAGAAATCATAATGAATGAGACGACCTTTACCGCTTGGCAAGGCGTAAGATTTGGAAATGGTAAAACTGGGGCTGGTGACGGGTTCTTTGATGCCGAGACCCTGAGCGAGGCCACGGACAAAGGTAGTTTTGCCGGCACCGACGTCGCCAATTAACTCGATGACTTTTGGTGATTTGGTAGAAAATTGCTTCCCGAAATCGAGCATTGCTTGTTCAGAATTGATTCTCATTGTATAATTATAGCATATGAATATCTATATATCTGGTATTTCAGGGACGGGGATGGGACCACTGGCGTTAATGGCGAAAGCGGCAGGGTTCGAGGTGTGCGGGTCGGATTTAGCTAAGGGAGCGATTTATGATGAGTTGGTGAAGGCGGGGATTGAAGTGTTTATTGATGAGCAGAATGGGGATTATTTAAGGACGAAGTTGGAACAGGGGGTGGATTGGTTTGTGTATACTTCGGCTTTACCAGCAGACCATCCAGAGCTCGTAGTGGCGCGTGAGGCTGGAATAAAGTGCACAAAACGGGATGATTTTACGGCGTTTCTGGTGGAGAAATTGGGGCTTAAAATGGTGGCGGTAGCGGGGACGCACGGCAAGACTACGACGACGGCGATGATTGTATGGGCTTCACTTAAAGTAGGGCTGCCAGTGTCGTATATTGTAGGTTCGACTCTTGGGTTTGCGCCTTCGGGGGCTTATCATAAGGGTGATAAATATTTTGTCTACGAGGCGGATGAATATGACCGGAATTTTTTGAAATACCATCCGTGGCTGGCAGTGATTCCGGCGGTGAGTTATGACCATCCGGATATCTATTCTTCTCGGAAGGATTATTTGGAGGCGTTTAAGCAATTTAAGGGGCAGAGTGAGCGGGTGATTGAGTATGTGGACGGTAAAATAGATGAGGGGGAGGGGCATTTTGGGTTGTACAAAGCGGATGATTTTAGATTAGCAGGAGAGGCGCGGCGGATTGATGCGGCACTGGCGGCGAATGCGGTAATGACAATGCAATTTGAAGAGTATGACGAGAAGGGGATGATTGTGGATTATGCTGTCGGGGTTTTAATTGAAGCGTTGAATGAGTTTCCGGGGGTGGGGCGGAGATTTGAGCGGATTTGTAAGGGGGTGTATACGGATTATGCGCATCACCCGGAAGAAATTGTGGCGACGATGGAAATTGCGCAGGAAGAAGCTAAAATGGACGGGCTTAAAGGGGTGGTGGTAGTGTATCAGCCGCATCAAAATACGAGGCAATATGAGGTGCGTGATGGGTATGCTACGGCTTTTTTGGGTGCGGAGAAGGTGTTTTGGCTGCCGACGTATTTGACAAGAGAGAATCCGGAGCTCGCGGTGATTGAACCGCAGGAATTTATTGATGGTCTGGAGAATAAAGAAGCGGCGGAGCCGGCAGAGCTAAATGATGATTTGGCGGAGAAGTTAAAAAAATACTCCCGTGAGGGGTATTTGGTGATTTTGATGACGGCTGGTCCGGCGGACGAGTGGTTCCGGAAGGTGTTTAAAGGTTAGAAGTTAATTGAGGTTTGGGTAGTTGTAAGTTTTTTGGGCGATTTATGATGTCAGTGATTTGAGGCTTGAATCACGTGGTCGAAAAGACAGGCGACGGTAAGGGGACCGACGCCGCCGATTATCGGGGTGATAGCAGTGAGATCGGTGCGTTCACGGACCTCGGGGGAGAGATCGCCTTTGATGACACCCTTTTCGCTGGCGGTGCCAGCATCTACAAGAACGGCGCCGGGTTTGACCATAGAATCAACAATCAATCCCGGAACGCCCGTGGCAGTGATGATTATATCATACTGGTTAAGCTTTGTCAAGTCGGAGTCACGATGAAAGAGGGTGACGTCGTAATGGGAGGCGGTGAACATTTTGTAAAGTGGGGCGCCGACGAGTTTGCCGCGCCCGACGAGAGCGATTTTTTGATTTTTAAGGTTAATATCGTAGCCGGTGAGGAGCCAGTTAATGGCGGTGGCGGTGGCGGAGTCGAATTTGGCATTTTGCCCGAGGCCGTCGACGTCTTTCTCGGGGGCGATGAGGTTACAGAGTTCTTCGGTCTGAGATTTGTCGGTGAGGGGGAGTTGGAGGATGATGGCATCAATGCCGGGGTCGTTGTTTGCGCTAATGATTTTTTCTCGGAGCGCGTCTAGATTTTGGGCACAAACATCGATGACCTTGACGCCGATGTCTTCGCCGTATTTGATTTTGAGATTGACGTATTTTTTAATCACTGGATTGTCGTTGTTGCGCAGGATGAGTAGGGTCGGCTGGTGATTTAGGCTGGCGACTTGATGGACTTGGCGTTCTTTGATGAAGCCGGCGAGTTCTTTGCCGTTGAGGGATTTCATACGAGCTCCACGGGTTCTTGCTCGAGCCAATAGCCGAATTTGTCGTAGACTTTGGCGATGATTTCGTCGCGAGCTTTGGCAAGGTCATTATAAGAGGTGGCGGATTCGTTGATGAGGACTAGGGGGGCTTTGTCGCTTACGCGGATGCCGTGGAAGAGTTGGCCTTTGAGGCCGGATTGCTCGATGAGCCAGCCGGAGTTGATTTTATATTGGCCTTTGGATTCGTAGACGGGGTAGCCTTTGTCGCGGGCGGTTTCGGCTTCGGGTTCGGTGAGATAGACGTTTTTGAAAAAGGAGCCGGCGCTGGCTTGCTTTAAGGGATCGGGGAGTTTGTTGGCACGTATTTCGGAGACGATAGCGCGGATGCTTTGGGGGCTAAAATCGGTGATGCTGTGGGCATCGATGTAGCTTTCGACGGAATTATAAAAGGGGCGGGGCATTTGGCCGGATTTGAGTTGGAGAGTGATGGAGATGACAAAATAACGGTTTTTGGCGGAGGAATTGAGGATGCTCTTGCGGTAGGAGAATTGGAGGTCGGCTTTGGTGAGGGTTCGGAAAGAATTGGTGGCGGTGTCGTAGACGTCGATTTCGGTGAGGGTATCGGCGATTTCTTGGCCGTAGGCGCCGATATTCTGGACTGGGGCGGCGGCGGTGAGACCGGGGATTTTGCTCAAGGCTTCGATGCCGGTCAAGCCTTTGTCGCAGGCATAAGCGACGACGTCATCCCAGAGCTCGCCCCCCATAATTTTTAGGAGATCGCCTTTTATGTCTATGCCACGCATACGGTTGATGATGATGACGCCGTTGAAGCCTTCGTCGTGGCCAATGGTGTTGGCGCCACCGCCGAGCACGAATGTGGGGAGGTTATAGACTTTAGCGAAGCCGTAGGCATCGGCGATTTCCTCGGGTTTTTCGATTTCTAAGACGTATCTAGCCGGACCGCCAAGGCGCATAGTGGTGAGGCTAGAAATTAAAATATTTTCATTTACTCTCATAGTTTAATTGTATCATAATTACTTCGAGATGGGAGCATAAGTGTAATATTTTGGTTGATTATATTTTTGGGGTGTGGTATAAGAGGACGCAGAAAGTAGGGTTGGTGATGTTTAATAAACAATGATTAGGAGAAAGGAGACCTATGAGCGAGCTTGAACTTGACTATGTCATAATTAAACTCAAAAAGAAATCTCCTCAGTCAAAGACTGAAGAGAATTCATAATAGGATGAATTGATTCTATCATACACAAATGTGAAAGTCAACTCTACTTTCTATTACAACAATGTATTATAATAAAATAAAGAAAGGTAGGTATTATGGTAAAAAAGGATGCGGTGGAAAAGAAAAATGATAAGGGGGCTGGTGCGGAGAAGGCTAGCGCTTCAGGTAAAGTGGCGTCGGATGGGAAAAGTGAAGCTTTGAAGCTTGCGATGGCTCAGATTACGAAGCAATTTGGTGATGGGGCGATTATGAAACTGGGGGAAACGCCGAAGATGGATGTGGAGTTATTGCCTTCGGGGTCGCTGTCGCTGGATTTGGCACTCGGAGGTGGCTGGCCGAAGGGACGAATTATTGAGATTTATGGACCGGAATCGTCTGGTAAGACGACTTTGGCGCTTCACGCGATTGCGGAGATGCAGAAGCAGGGTGGACAGGCGGCGTTTATTGATGCGGAACACGCTCTTGACCCGGCGTATGCTAAGAAAATTGGGGTAGATACGGCGAATTTGCTGATTTCTCAGCCAGATAATGGGGAGCAAGCTTTGGAGATTTGTGAGACGTTGGTGCGGTCGAATGCGGTGGATTTGATTGTAGTGGACTCGGTGGCGGCATTGGTGCCACAGGCAGAAATTGACGGCGAGATGGGTGATGCGCAGATGGGGTTGCAGGCGCGACTAATGTCGCAGGCGATGCGGAAACTGACGGGGATTATTTCGAAATCGAGAGCTACGGTAATATTTATCAACCAGATTCGGATGAAGATTGGGGTGATGTTTGGTAATCCGGAAACGACGACGGGCGGCAATGCGCTGAAGTTTTATGCGTCGGTGCGAGTAGATATCCGGAGGATTGGGCAAATTAAAGATGGTGATAATATCTCTGGTAACCGGACTAAAGTGAAGGTGGTGAAGAATAAGATTGCGGCACCGTTCCGTACGGCGGAATTTGATGTGATGTATAATGAAGGGATTTCAAAATCTGGCGATGTACTTGACCTTGGTGTGACATACGGTGTACTTGAGAAGGCTGGGGCGTTTATTAAGTATAATGGTGAGACTTTGGGTCAGGGGCGCGAAGCGGTGAAGAAATTGTTCCGCGAGAAGCCGGAGTTGATGGCGGAGATTGAGGCGAAGGTGCGTGAAAAGGCGGAAGTAAATGCATAAAGACGAAAAATGGCAGGTGTATCATCCGAACGGTTTGCCGAAAGTGAATGAGGGGTGGAATGCGGCTGTTGGCAATCCGGAAGAAGTTGGTTCAGATGTGATTGTAGGAGCTTCGGTAGTGTTTATTTATCGGGTGGATGATGCTGGCGAAATTGAATTACTGTGGCAAAAGCGGGCTGAGGGGATCGATAGGTATCCAGGTGATTATGATATTTCGGCGGGTGGGCATATCAATCTAGGCGAATCGAATGTTGATGGAGCCATTCGTGAATGCCATGAGGAAATTGGTGCGGAAATTACGGCGGATGATTTGTGGTTAGTGACAATGGTGCCATTTAATAAAAATCGACTGGCTTGGATTTTTGCGGTGGATTGGACTGGGCGAGAAGACAGTTTTAGTTTTGATGACGGTGAGGTGTCAGAAGTAAAGTGGGTGCCGTTTGTTGAGGTAAATGAGTTCCGAGAAAAGTTTGCTAAGGCGCCACTAAAAAAAGATCAGGTAACGTTTGAATACTTGGGCAGTTGGTTTAAAATACATGGATATATATAAGCTAGCTGATGAGGTGCCAGATGAGAAGAGGACTGGTAAAAAGGGGGTGAAGTGTGATAGTGCCGATGTTGGTGCTGGAGTTGACATTACGGAAGAGTTGAGAATAACGGATTTGAAACAGGGGGTGAAGAATCCGAATCGGGTGAATGTGTTTTTGAACGGGAAATATGAGTTTTCATTAGATTTGACGCAGGTGGTGGAGTTTAAGTTGAAAGTTGGGCTTGAAATTTCGCCAGAAAAACTTGCGGAATATAAATCTGCTTCGGAATTTGGCAAACTGTATCAACGGGCACTTGAATGGGTGTTAACGCGACCACGTTCTGAAAAAGAAGTTTATGATTATTTATATAAGAAGATCTATGAAAAAAAATTAGATAAAGATTTTGCCGGTGAGATAACCAGGCGTCTTAAGAGTAAAAACTATATAAATGATAAGAATTTTGCGGAGTGGTATGTGGAGAACCGGTTTGTAAAGAAGGGGATTTCGCGGAAAAGGCTGAAAATGGAACTGATGAAAAAAGGGGTTTCGCAGGAAATTATTGATGAAGTTCTGGGTGGGAGGAATGAAGAAGAGGAGCTGCGCAAAATGATTGCTCGGAAACGAAGTAAATATGATGACGAAAAACTGGTGGCTTATCTTTGCCGGCAGGGGTTTTCGTATGATTTGGTGAAGAGGCTAGTCGGGGAGAGCTAGCTTCCTGGTTCGTCAGTATTACTTGGATATGAGCCAGGGATTAGATTCAATTATTAGAATCATCAGCGTCAGCTGAGGCGAAGCCGGGGTTCTCGCGGAAGGGGTTGACGAAGTTAGGGATGAAATCTTCCTTTTCGGCGCGCTTTTTTAGGACTTTTTCTTCATCTTTGACGATGACCTTGTAGTCAGTGACTTCGACGATTTCTTTGCGGGAAATAGTTAGCTCGGGGTCGATGAAGGCTTTTAAAGCGGGGCGTTTTACGATGATTTGCTGGATTACGAAATCGTCGCTCGTGAGAGTGTAATCAATAATTTTGCCGAGCTTGGAGCCTTTTTTGGTTTCGACTTTGAGGTTGATGAGGTTAAAGTTGAGAGCAAGTATCTTGCTAATCTTGATGATGTCGTCTGGGCCGGCGAGCTCGTCGGCGCTGTCGATAATTATGCCCATAGTGGAATATTCACGGATGGAGTTGGCGTCAAGGATGGAGGCGTCACTAGTGATAAGTGGACCGGAAAGCTTGAAAGCGACGATTTTGAGGGTGTCGGGGTCAATGATGGGAGTGGAAATGAAGCCGACCGGAGAGCCGGTTTGGACGCTAAGAACTGGGGTATTGATAAGGTTAGTATTTGTAATTAACATAATTTCATTATAGCATAATTGCGTTATCGATGCTATATTTGCCGATCTTGGTGCGGCGGAGGGCGGTAAGATAGGCGCCGGTATTCAGTTGCTTGCCGATGTCTTCGGCGAGGGTGCGGATGTAGGTGCCGGAGCTGCAGTGGACCTTGATTTTAAGCTCGGGGTAGTCGTAGCTCAAGATTTCGATGGAGTAGATTTCGACTTGTCTTGCTGGGACTTCGAAATCTTTATTTGCTCTGGCGAGTTTGTAGGCGCGCTGGCCGTTGATTTTAATGGCGCTGAATTTTGGTGGAGTTTGGATGATTTTGCCTATAAATGTCTTGAGCGCCAGCTCGACGTCGCTTAAAGCACAAAATTCACTAATCTCGGAAGCTTCGCAAAGTGATAAATTGGAAATTTTATCACTTTGCTCCGCCCCTTCGGCGGCAAGAATCGCCCTTTGGGCGATTTTGCCTTTATGTTCCTCGATTTTAGTGAATTTTGTGCTTTGGCAATATTTTGTGATTTCTCCTTCTGGGTCGCCTGTGGTGGAGGCGTAGCCGAGTTTCAGGGTGGCTTCGTAGACTTTGTCGAGCTTTAGAAATTCGTTACTTTTTTTAGTCATTTTGCCGGTCAAGAGAATGAGGAGGCCAGTGGCGAAGGGGTCGAGGGTGCCGGTGTGACCGACTTTGATTTTGCGGCCGAATTCGTCGCGGAGACGGGCGCGGACTTTAGCGACTACGCCAAAGCTGGAAATACCGGCGGGTTTGTCGATTAAGATGATTTGATTTTCGGAAGTTTTGTCCATTGCATAATTATAACAGATGTGATATAATGGGGCAATGATAACAAAAGAGAATAAAACGAAGGCTATTGCCAAGGTTGCCCGTAATAAGGCGGATGTTGGTTCTCCTGAAGTTCAAGTTTCTATTCTGACTGAGCGGATCAAAGAGGTGACCGAGCACGTCAAGAATAATAAACATGACTTTATGGCCAAGAGAGGTCTGATGCAGATGGTGGGGAAGCGCAAGAAGCTTCTTAAGTATCTGGAAGAGACGGATTTTGAGCTGTATAAGAAGACCATCGGTAAGCTCGGACTGAGGAAATAGTAAAGAGAAAACCCGCCAGTAAAGATTGGCGGGTTTTTGATTAGAATGGTGATTGTGTTAGTTCTTGACGGAAAGTGTCAAGAAATTCACCGATTTGAGCAAAAGTCAGTGAGTTTTCCGAAAAGGTGACTCGCAAATTTGCAACATTCTGTCTTTTGGGATTCAAATCTACTCTAAACGATTTTCCGTGTTCGGAAAAAAGATCTAACGAATTAAAGGTTGCCGAGATTCGCGCAACTAAATGTTGTGTTTTTTCGTTGATTGCCTCGACTGGGCGGGCCTTTAATTTGATCTCTATAATCGTGATCATACTTTCGTCATTGCAATGGATATTGTAATTTACGATATTTATCATAACCATCCTCCTTAAGGTACTTTTGTTGCTAACAAACTACTTATGTCTTTATTATAGCATATTTTGCGAAAAAAAGCAAGGTTTGGTATAATAATTGATAGAAAATTAACATATTTGGGAAGACGGCAGATATGAGATAGGGGATTCATATCTGAGGTTTTCCCGAGAAAGGATTATTTTTATGGAAATTATTAACCCTAATGGTAAGAAAACGGTGCGGGTTTCGACCGAGTGGCTGGGGCGAGAGTTGACGCTAGAGGTGAATAGGGTTGGATTTCGTACAACTTCATCTGTGTTGGTGACTTATGGTGATACTGTGGTGCTTGGATCGGTAGTAGTCGGGACGAAGCCAGTGGTGCAGGATTTCTTCCCTTTGTCTATTGACTACGAGGAGAAGTGGTATGCGGCAGGGAAAATCTCTGGGTCGCGGTTTATTAAGCGTGAGGGGAAGCCGGCGGATGAGGCGGTATTAGTGGGGCGACTGATTGATCGGCCGATTCGACCTCTGTTCCCGAAGGGTTATCGGCAAGAAGTGCAGGTGGTTTGTACGGTGCTATCGATGGACCCGTCGTTTAGACCGGATTGTGTGGCGATGATTGCGGCGTCGTCGGCTCTCATGAACGCGGGGGTGCCGTTTGATGGGCCGGTAGCGGGGATTCGGATTGGTAGAATTGGGGGTGAGTTTAAGGGGTTCTTGTCTGCGGAGGAAAGAGAAACTTCACCGATGGACCTCGTGGTGGCTTGTAAAGACGGTAAGGTGATGATGGTGGAAGCTGGGATGAAGGAAGTGCCAGAGGAAACGATTATTGAAGCGATGCACTGGGCGGTAGATAAGGTGCAACCAGTGCTGGATTTACAGAGAGAGCTATCGAAACAGGTGAATGCTGCCCCGCAGGAGTATGAATTGGTGTTGCCGGATGATGAGGTTTTGAAAGAAGTAGAGGATTGGACCAAAGGGAAATTTGGTTCGAAAGTGCGGGGAAACGTGATGGAAAGAGCGCATATCTTAGACGACATTAAGTATGCGATGCACGATGAATTTGCGTTATCAAAGGGGCAGGGCGAGACGGATAATGAAAAGGTGGAGTGGTACGATGAGAATTTGCGCGATGTGTATGATCAGGCGTTTGAACTTGCGGTGCATAAAGAAGTACGTAGAGGGATTGTAGAAGAGGGTGTCAGGCCAGACGGGCGTAAATTAGACGAAGTACGACCTCTGTCGTCACAGGTGGGGATCTTGCCGCGTACTCATGGCTCGTCTCTATTTACTAGAGGTGTAACTCAGGCGATGAATATCGTGACTCTGGCGCCTTTATCTTATTCGCAAGATGTGGATACGATGGAGGTAACGGATGGTAAAAGGCGTTATATGCATCATTATAATGCGCCATCTTATACAGTGGGGGAGCCGGGGCGGATGGGCTCGCCGGGGCGACGCGAGATTGGACACGGGTATTTGGCGGAGCGGGCATTAATTCCGGTGTTGCCGAGCGAAGAAGAGTTTCCATATGCGATTCGCAGCGTGACGGAGATTATGTCGCAAAATGGTTCGACATCGATGGCGGCGACTTGCTCGTCCTGTATGGCGCTGATGGATGCTGGTGTGCCGATTAAGAGGCCGGTATCTGGGGTAGCGATGGGGCTAATGGTGGATGTGCCGAAGGGGTCGGAGATCACGGCTAAGGATATCGATAAGGCATATGTATTGACTGATTTGATGGATGCAGAAGATTTTGCGGGTGATATGGACTTCAAGGTGACTGGTACTGAACAGGGCGTGACGGCGCTACAGATGGATATGAAAGTACATGGGTTACCGGTGGAGATTTTGGAGAAGGCGATTAAGCAAAGTCATGAGGGGAGAATGTTTATCTTGAAGCACTTGACCGAAGTGATCCCAGAGCCTAGAAAAGAGATTTCTAAGTATGCGCCACAGATTGAAAAGTTGATGATTAATCCAGATAAGATTGGTGCTGTAATTGGTAAGGGTGGCGAGATGATTAATAAGATTACTACCGAGACTGGCGCCGAGGTGGATATTGAAGATTCGGGACTCGTCACGATTTCAGGGAATGACCCAGAGAAAATTGCGAAGGCGCTTGAATGGGTAAAATCTTTGACTGAAGAGCCGGAAGTGGGTAAGGTTTATGAAGGTACGGTAGTTTCGATTAAAGATTTTGGGGCGTTTGTGAACATTCTGCCTGGAATTGATGGGATGCTCCACATTTCGCAGATTCGTGAGGGTAAAAGATTAAAATCGGTGGACGAGGTGTTGAAGGTTGGCGATAAAGTAAAAGTACGACTAGTCGCGATAGATCATGGGAAGCTTAGTCTTTCGATGATTGGGGTAAAATAAGAGCGGGACGACCCTTCGGGGTCGTTTTTGCCAATAAGATATAAATGTTATATAATATATATTATGGAAAAGATACGGAATTTTTGCATTATTGCACATATTGACCACGGGAAGTCGACGATTGCGGATCGGATGATGGAAATCACCGGCACAGTAGAGAAGCGTGAGATGAAAGCGCAGCTATTGGATTCGATGGAATTGGAGCGGGAGAAAGGGATTACGATAAAGCTTGCGCCGGTGACGATGGAGTGGAAAGGGTTTATTCTTAATTTGATCGATACGCCGGGGCACGTGGATTTTTCGTATGAAGTGTCGCGGTCTTTGCAGGCGGTGGAGACGGCGGTCTTGGTGGTGGATGCGACGCAAGGGATACAGGCGCAGACGCTCGCGAATGTGTATTTGGCACTAGAGCAGGATCTCACGATTATTCCGGTGATTAATAAGGTGGATTTGCCGGCGGCAGATGTGGGGAAGGTGTCAGCGCAGATTATGAATTTACTCGGATGTTCGCGTGAAGAGATTATTGAGGCTTCGGGTAAAACAGGTTTAGGGGTGGATAAGATTTTGGATGCGGTGGTAGAGCGAGGACCTTGCCCGAGTTTTGCAGAACAAGATAAGACAAAGGCGTTGATATTCGATTCATATTTTGATGACTATCGGGGGGTGGTTTTGTATGTGAGGATTTTTGAAGGGGAGATTTGTAAGAATTCTGAGATACTGATGATGGCGGCGGGGGTGAGAGGGTTGGCACTTGAAGTGGGGGTGTTGACGCCAAAAATGACTCCGCGAGAGTCATTGAAGGCGGGGGAAATTGGGTATATTGTAACAAATCTGAAGACAACGCGAGAGGCAAAGGTGGGCGATACTGTAACACTTGCAAAAATTCGTTCTAGGTCAGTAGACAATTCATTTTCGGACACGCTCAAGGCCGCTCGGCCAAGCTTACGGTCCGAAAACGAATTATCTACTGACCTCAAACCTTTGCCCGGGTATAAGGAAGTGCTACCGTTTGTGTACGCGGGATTTTTCCCGGTGAGTAATGATCAGTATAAGGAGCTGAAAGAAGCGGTGGAGAAGTTGGCGCTCAGCGATTCAGCTTTGAAATTTGAGCCGGAGAATTCGCCGGTGCTAGGATTTGGGCTGAGAATTGGGTTTTTGGGTCTACTTCATATGGACATTATTCGGGAGAGACTAGAGCGAGAGTTTGGGCTAGACCTCATTGTGACGAATCCGTCGACGAATTATGAGGTGGTAATGAATAACGGTGAGGTAAGAGAGATTAAATCGGCGGGGGATTTGCCGGATGCTTCGGAAATTTGTGAAATAAGGGAGCCGTGGGTGAAGGGCGAGATTATTCTGCCGAAAGAGATGATTGGAAATGTGCTAAATCTGATTAATGAAAAGCGGGGGCATCAGACAAATTTGTCGTATATTGAGAGTAAGGCGGTGATTGATTTTGAGGCGCCGATGGCGAATTTGTTGACGGATTTTTATGATCAGTTGAAGTCGGTGACGAGCGGCTACGCTTCGTTTAACTATGAGTTGGATGGATATCGAGCGGAGGACTTGGTGAGAGTGGATTTCCTAGTGGGTGGGCATAAAATCGATGCGCTTTCGGTGGTGACACATAGGAGTGAGGCAGAGGCGATTGGGCGGGAGACTACGAAAAAACTGAAAGAGGTGATACCACGTCAGAATTATGAGGTGGCTCTGCAGGCAGCGATTGGGGCGAGAATTATCGCGCGGGAGACGATTGGGGCGTATCGGAAGGATGTGACAGTGAAGATTCATACGGGGGATCGAGATAGAAAAGCGAAGTTGCTTGAGAAGCAGAAGCGAGGTAAGGCGCGGATGAAAAGATTTGGCAAGATCGATATTCCGAGTGAGGCGTTTACAGTAATGCTAAAAAGAGACTAAAAAAGGAGGTAAAATGAAAATATTATGGACAGATGGAAGTGCAATGCCAAATCCGGGTAAGGGCGGGTTTGCTGTGATTGAGCAGAATGACGACGGGGGAAAGCCGGTAGCGTTGGGGCGAGAAGAGGATTCGACTAATATTCGGATGGAGGGTAAAGCAATGATTGCGGCAATTAAATATGCCGGCGAGGAGGGGTGTGAAATCCATTCGGATTCGGAGTTTTGGATTAATGTGCTAAAGAAATGGGCGCCTAGTTGGCAGAGAAATGAGTGGCATAAGGCGGCGGACAAGAAGTTTGACGAAGACGGTAATTTTGTGGGCTGGAGAAAATCATCGATTAAAAATTTGGATATAGTAAAAGAATTATATGAATTATATTCTGAGTATCCGGTAAAATTAGTTTGGGTGAGAGGTCACGTTGGGACGAAATTTAACGAAATGGCGGACGAGTGGGCAAACCGAGCGAGAGAAGGGGAGAGTTTGTAGGGTGATGTTTGTAGATTTCTGTTTGAGATTTTAATATATATGGGGTATAATTGAGATATGAAATTATCGGAAGAATTAATATATAGGGGGTTTAAAGCAGAGACGACGATTGAAAATCCGGAGGATTTGGATAGTCGCGCATCGAAGAAGTTTTACTGGGGGGCGGATCCGAGTGCGGATTCTTTGACAATTGGGAATTTGGCGGCTATTATGATGTGCGCGTGCTTTGTGCGGCACGGATACCAGCCGTATCTTTTGGTAGGTGGGGCGACGGGGCAGATTGGCGACCCGAAGGAGAATGGCGAGCGGGAGCTTAAGCCACTTGATGAGGTTGAACATAATAAACAATGCATTCGTGAACAGGTTGAGAATGTGATTAGAAATGCCGGGGTCCTGTCCGAACCGGCTTTTCTCGGACTCGGCTCCCAAGGCGCTCGCCCAAGTCTTAGGCCCTTCGAAAAGCCGGTTTCGACCACCCCGGCATTGACTTTGGTTGACAACCTGGATTGGTTCAAAGAAATGAAATATTTGGATTTCCTACGGGAAGTGGGGAAGGCTTTCTCGATGACGCAACTCTTGGACCGGCAGTTTGTGCAGAATCGGATTGGTGAAGGTGGGTCGGGGATTTCGTATGCTGAATTTTCGTATACTTTGATTCAGGGTTATGACTTCTTGCACTTATACCGAGAACACGGAGTGTCATTGCAGCTTTGTGGAGCAGACCAATACGGAAATTGTACGAGCGGGATTCATTTGATCAAGCGGCTTGAAGATGGACAGGCTGATGTGTGGTCTACGCCACTGATCATTGACCCGGTGACGGGACGGAAGTTCGGAAAATCAGAAGGTAATGCGATTTGGCTAGCGTCATCTGATAACGGCGGTGGGAATTATACTTCAATCTTTGATTTTTATCAGTTCTGGCTAAACCAGCCGGATGAAGCGGTGGAATATTTGATTAAGATTTATACATTGCTTGAGAAAGAGGAGATTGAAGAGGTGTTAGCGAAACACCGCGAACGTCCAGAAGAGAGGTTGGCACAGAAGGCGTTGGCGCGAGGCGTGACGGAAGTGGTACACGGCACAGAAAATGCGGAGGCGATTGAGAATTTGACAGCTATGTTGTTTAACCGAGAGACGAATTTTGCGGAGTTTAGCGAAGATGAGATTTTGGAATTTGTGAAGTTTTTGCCAACGGTAGAGAAAGGCACGATGCTCGTAGACGCGCTAGTTAATAACGGTCTTGCGGAGTCGAAGAAAAAGGCGCGGGAGTTTATCTCGCAGGGGGCGATTACGATAAATGGTGAGAAGGTTAAAGAAGATATTGCGGTAAAACAGACGGCGATAGTTAAAAAGGGTAAGAATAAATTTTTGGTGGTGAAGTGAAATACTTAGCGGTATTAGGGCGACAACCGGAGATTTCTATTGCGGAGCTTGAGGCTCTGTCTGGTGGTATGGAGTGGCACGAAATATCCTCTTCGGGTCGCGTCGCTTGCGTCAGTTTGCCTCCTGCATCACTTGATATTACTCGGTTAGGCGGATGCCTTAAGCTCGCAATTGAGCTTGAGCGGGCACCGTTGGAATATTTGGCTGGGTTGCCGGAGGGGAAGTTGACGATTGGGGTGAGTGATTATTCGGAGAAAGCGTCGCGAAAGACGGCTAGTCAGGAGGCGCTGAAGCTGAAGAAGATTTTGGTACGACATGGACGGAGCGTAAGAGTGGTAGAAAACAAAGATGCAGTGCTTTCTACGGCGACTTCACTTCATAATGGACTTGGTGGTAAAAATGAACGAAAGGTTGAATTGATTAAAGTGGATGATGAATGGTATAAGGTAATTGGTGTACAGGATATTGATGCGTATGCAAAGCGAGATCAGGCAAGGCCGGCAAGAGACGCGAAGGTGGGGATGTTGCCGCCGAAACTGGCGCAGATTTTGATAAATCTATGTGGGCCGTTGAAGCCAGGTTCAGTAATATTGGACCCATTTTGTGGCACTGGCGTGGTGCTGCAAGAGGCGCTTTTGATGGGTTGTTATAGGGCATACGGCACTGATATCAGTGAAAGAATGGTTGAATATAGCACAAGAAACTTGGAATGGCTTTGTGCTAATTCAAAAGGATTCTTTCCGGGGACGGGTCCCTCGCGCCCGTCGTCACGGGGCTCGGGCCCTTCATCCTCGGTCGTAACCTCCGGACACCCCGGAAAAAACCTTTTCGAATTAGCACAAGGTGATGCAACTTCTTTTCAATGGAGCCAGCCGATTGATGCAGTGGCGTGCGAGGGGTATCTTGGGAAGCCGTTTAGCAAGATTCCGAGCAAAATGGAGCTGAAGGAACAGAAGCAGGAATGTGGAGCGATTATGCTAGGGTTTTTGAGGAATTTGGCAGGGCAGATTAAGAAAGATACGCCTGTCGTGATAGCAGCACCGGCGTGGCTGAGGCCAGACGGTGAATATGAAAGGCTTGATGTGCTTGACGATATTCAAGATATGGGGTATAATGTTAATAATAAAACGCGAGAGGGGCTTCTTTACCATCGTAGTGGTCAGGTTGTCGCGAGAGATATATTAATTTTAAGGAAAAAGTAAATGTCACACGTAAAAGCTGGCGGTACCGCCAAAAATGTTCATAATAATGCTGGTCAGCGCCTTGGCGTGAAGCGCTTTGGTGGTCAGAAGGTTAAAAACGGCGAAGTTTTAGTGCGTCAGACTGGTGCTACTAAGATTGCTGGTCCTGGCACTTATATGTCACGGAATTTTACAATCCACGCTGCAAAGGATGGTGTGGTGACTTTCGTGAAAACCAAGAAAACGCATTTTTCGGGCAAGTCGTTACCGCGCGTAAGAGTAGAAGTACGCTAAAATGAATAGCCCTCCAGGGCTATTTTTTATGGTATAATGTCTTTATGGCTAAGGAAAAACACAAGTGGTTTTCTTTTCGTACGGTTTTGATGATTCTGACAGTGATTTTGGTGACGTGGGTGGTGTATCAAAATTGGTCGGATATCTTGGAGACCTTGAATCATCTGCATGAAGCGAACGGATTTGTATTAGTACTATTGATTCCGGAGCAACTGTTTATGTATTACGCTTGCGGGCAAATTTTCTTTTCGTATCTTAGACATAAGAAAAACGTGCAGAAATTTAGTAGTGGTGAAATATTGAGGATTTCGACGGAACTAAACTTTGTAAATCACGCGATTCCGGCGGGGGGAGTTGGTGGGTTGGCGTTTTTGACATACAGATTGATGCCGTACGGTGTGACGGCAGGGCAGGCCTCGTTTTTGTATTTATTTAGATATGCGATTACGACGGTAGTGAATTATTTGCAGGCTTTAGTCGCAATTGGAATACTTTTGGCTCTGAATATGATTCCGCAGGAAGCGATGTGGGTGATACCGGTGTCGCTTCTGATGAATATGAGTGTGTTTTTCTTTTTGTGGTTTGTGATATTTATCGCGAGCAGTAGTAAGAGAATTGAGTTTTTCTCCAAAAATGCTTCAAAGTTGATGAATTGGTTGGTGAGGATTTTTACTTTTGGGCGCAAGAAGCAAATGATGGAGTATGGAAAGATTAGCGATTATTTTCAGGATATTCATAAGAGCGTAAAAATTGCGCGAGAAAACAAGCAATATTTGAAGAAGCCACTGATATGGGGCTTGGTGTATAGTTTTTGTGAGATTGGGACGTATTGGATTGTGGCGATGTCGCTTGGTAGGCCGGAGCTCCTGCCGTTTATTATGGTGGGGGAGGCGATCGGTTCGGTGTTCGATGGGATTGTACCGTATGGGCTGTACGAACTTGGGATGGCGGGAGTGATGATTGCGCTGGGGGTGGATTTTTCGACGGCGACAATTATTACGGTAATGACGCGGGTGATTACACTACTATTCACGATCGCCTCGGGATCTTATCCATACTATGAAGCAATCCGGGGTAAAGACTAATGCCTGGTTCATCTGAAATGTTTGCCTCAGGACACACTCAAGGCCGTTCGGCCAAGCCTATGGTCCTGAGTCAAACATTTCCAGATGAGCCTAATAGTTTTACTCCAACCGGCCTTATAGCTGTGATGAACCAGACATTGGAGTATGCGTATGCATCGGTGTTGGTGACGGGAGAGGTGGCGAGCTTTAAAGTGAACCAGGGCAAGTGGGTGTTTTTCGATATCAAGGACGAAGATTCGAGCGTGTCATGTTTTATGTCGGTGTGGAATTTGAGAGTGCCGCTGGAAGATGGGATGAAAGTGGTGGTGAAAGGTACGCCGAAAGTGACCAAATGGGGAAAACTATCATTTACGGTTGAAGCGGTGAAACCGGTTGGTGAAGGCAGTTTGAAAAAGGCGTATGAGCTACTTAAAGCTAAGCTGACGAAGGAGGAGTTGTTTGATGTTAGTAAGAAGCGGGCTTTGCCTGAGAATTTGGCAGAAATTGGAGTGATTTCTTCCACGCAGGCGGCAGGATATGCAGATTTTATTAAAATCATCAATGCGCGGTGGGGTGGGATGAAAGTGAAGGTGGCGCATACGCAGGTGCAGGGAATGGATGCGCCGGATCAGATTATCCGGGCGTTGAAATATTTTAACGAGCACGGTGGAGTGCAGGTGATTGCGATATTGAGAGGCGGTGGAAGTGCAGATGATTTGTCGTGTTTTAATGACGAGAAGTTGGTGCGCGAGGTTGCGGGTTCAAAAATCCCAGTGATTACAGGAATTGGACACGAAGTGGACGAATCTTTGGCTGATCTCGCAGCGGATGTTCGTGCATCGACGCCATCGAACGCGGCGGAGATGTTGACAAAGGATAAAAAGGCGGAGGCTAAACGAATTAGGGCTATGATTGTGGCGGTCGGAAGGGAGATTATGGCGAGTATTAGTCTGGCGAAGTCGGGTAATGCTGAGTCGATAAAAAGAATTTCGAATGTAGTAATAAGTAAATATATTAGGCCAATGGAAGAATTCTGTCAGGGAAAGGTTAAGGAGATGCTGGACAAAATTCAAGTGCAACATCAAGCTTGCGAGAGTTTATTGCAACAGAAATTAAAAGTGCTAGCGATTGTCAACCCGGAGAAAGTTTTGAAACAGGGTTACGCGATTCTGAGCGGTAAAATATCACCAGGAAATGTTGTAAAAATTACAACATTTAAACAAGAAATTAATGCTGAAATAAAGGAGATTTATGAGCGAGAAAAAAACGCTTAATCAAAAAATACAAGATTTAGATGAGAAGGTCGAATGGTTTTATTCGGACGAGTTTGAACTAGAAAAAGCGGTTGGTAAATACAAGGAAGCGACGAAATTGGCGAAAGAAATTGAAGAAGATTTGGCGATGCTTAAGAATGAAATTGAAGTTTTGGCGGAAGATTTTAGCAAATAATAAAACAATTATGGTATAATAGTGATATGAATAATGAGCAGATGCCACCAGTGCAGCCGGTTGGGGAATCAACGCAGTTTGGTCAGGGTGTTTCTGGTATGCCGATGGTGCAGCAGGTCCAGGTGGTTCCCGCGAAGAAGAAAGATGTTGCGGGATTAATCAAGACGATTGTAATAATTTTGTTGTCGCTTGTGGCGGTGACGTTTATCGGGTTGTTTATCTGGATGTATATGCAGTACAACGAAGTGCAAACTGATGTGGATGGTCAAATTGCGGTGGCGGTAGCGGCGGCGAAAGATGAGCAAGCTTTGAAAGATGAAGCGGAATTTTTGGAACGGGAGAAATATCCATACAAGACTTTTGCTGGTCCGGTAGATTATGGTGAGCTTACTTTTGAATACCCGAAGACGTGGAGTGTGTATATTGCAAAGGATGCGGTGAATGGTGGTGACTACGAGGCTTATTTGAATCCAGTGCAGATAGAGCCGATTAGTAACACGAGCGTGAATGCTTTGAGGGTGCAGATACTGGATAAGGATTTTGAGAGCGTAACAACTCAGTATCAGCGTTACCTAGAGAACAAAGATAAATCGCTGAGCGTAGAGTCGGTAACGGTGGCTGGGGTGACCGCAAATTTGTATTCTGGCATTATCCCTAGTACAGATTTGAATGGTTATATACTGATTTTTAAGATTCGCGATAAGACCGCAGTCCTCAGGACGGATTCGGTATTGTTTAAGGATGATTTCGATAAATTGATTGAAACTATCAAGTTTAACGCCTAGCTGTGTTATAATTGATGGTATGGATGTGGAGGTTGATGGGGTGTTGGTGGCGGCACACGAGCTTAAGGCGCCGCTAGCGGTGATGCGACAGTTGGCGCTTTGTTTTGAGGGGGCTGGTGCGGAGGATGAACGAGTTAGGAGTGAAATGATAAAAGTATCGGAACGGGCGATGCGACAGGTGAATGATTTGACCAGAGTGAGAAGACTGGAAGATGGGTTGTTTGAGATGGAGCCAGTGGCGGTGAGAGAAGTATGCGATGCGGTGGCGCAAGAATTGAAATGCTTGTTTGATTGTGGCAAGCGGAATTTGAGGGTTAAATATTCAAATCGGACACGACTAGTGACGGCGAATCGGGAATTATTATATAGCGTGGTGTATAATTTTTTGTCAAATGCGATACGTTATGCAGATGATGGGACGCGGGCGGAGTTGGTGGTAAGAGACAGAAGGGACAGGGTGCAAATTGCGATAAGGGATTATGGACCGGCTTTGCCGATGGAAGTGTGGCGAGAATTGCAGAGAGGGTGGGTGGAAAAACCACTTTCCGTTGCGATGAGGTCTGGGTCATCGGGATTGGGGTTGTTTATCGCTTCGAGGTTTTCGAGGTATATGGGGGCGAAGGTGGGGGCAGTACGGCATCGGGACGGGACGAGCTTTTATGTGGATTTGATGCCGTCGCGACAGGCGAGGTTGTTTTAAGATGATATATGTAATTGATGACGATAAAATAATGGCGAGGTGTATCGCGCGAGCGACAGGAAGAAAAGCGCGGATTTTTACTAATGCGATTGAGGCGATGGGGGCGATTTCTGGTGGTGAATTACCGGAATTGATTTTTCTGGATGTACTATTGGATGGTCCGGATGGCTTTACGTTTTTGAATGAAATGTGTTCTTATAAGGATACGGCGCAGGTTCCGATAGTAATCGTGTCGTCGCTTGATTTTCAGGGAAAAGATTTGTCGGCGTATGGGGTAGTGGGGATGTTGGCAAAAGAAAAAATGCAACCGGAGGAAATACGGGAATATGTCAGACAATATGCCTAGTCGAGATATCAGGACTCTGGGTTATGTATTGAGGCGAACCAACTATGGTGAAGCGGATAGGATTTTGAATCTAATCACGCCGGAGGGTAAAATTTCAGCCATTGCCAAGGGGGTAAGGAAGGAAAAGTCTAGACTGGCGGGTGGGATTGAGATGTTTACGCTGACGGACTATAATATCCACCGAGGGAAAAGTGAACTTGCGGTAGTAACTGGGGCGAAAATGGTACGACATTATAATAATATCGTGAGGGATTTTACTAAAATGGAGTTAGCTGGGGTGATTTTGAAAAAAGTTAGCGTAGCGGCGGAAAGTTCGGATAATCCGGAGTATTTTACGATAGTACGGCAGGGGTTAGAGGGGCTGGATAGAGGGATGGGGCATGGATTGGTGGAGGGGTGGTTTTGGATGAATTTGCTGAGGGCGATGGGTGAGGAAGTAAATTTATATCGAGACGTTACAGGGGAGAAGCTTGATGCGGAGGTAAGTTATGATTGGGAAGTGGGGGAGAATTGTTTTTGTGCTCGCGATGGCGGGAGATATGGTGCGGAGGAAATAAAAATGTTGAGACTAATGACGGCGTCAGAACTAGGCGTGGTGGCTAGGGTGAAAAATGCGAATGAAATAGTGGAAAGAGTTTTGCCATTAGTGAAGACTTTGGCTAGGGCGTAGATATGTTAAATGCGGGTACTAGCGGGGTGCTTTTGTCTGGTTTTTCGTCTGATTGAGGGATGATATGGTATAATGGTGGAGTAAAAAGGAGATATTATGGCAGATTTTAATAAAGTATTGACGCCTGGCGATTACGAGAAGGGCGAGTTAAATGTGGTGATTGAGATTCCGACGGGGTCGAACCATAAGATTGAGTGGGATCGAGAGCACGCGTGTTTTATGCTGGATAGAGTAGAGCCGATGGCTTTTGCAAAGCCGTGTAATTATGGGTTTATTCCGCAGACTTTGGATGAGGATGGCGATGAGCTGGATGTCTTGATGATTACTGACCAGCCACTGACGACGGGAATTTGGATGAAGGCTAAAATCTTAGGCGTAATGAAGTTCGTGGATGGTGGCGAAGTGGACGATAAGATTATCTGTGTGCCGGCGGACGATCGGAATAACGGTGATACGTATAACTCATTGGAGGATTTGCCGGCGCAGACTTTGAAGCAAATCGAGTATCATTTCAACCATTACAAAGATTTGAAGAAGCCTGGTACGACTGAGGTAAAGGCGTTTGAGGGCGTGGAAGAGGCTAAAAAGACAATTGCGGATGCGATTAAGCGTTATCAGGAAAGATAATAGTTGGAGAAAAATATGGCATCAGGTTTGATGCCATATTTTGTGGTTAATTATTTATGATAACCTATTCTGGTAGTGATTCTTCTATGGTCTCATTTTCAGTAGTTTCGCCTTCTGGCGTTTCGAGATCGTTATTTATTTGAGTGTCTTTAGTGGCTTCGATTAACTCGATTTGCGTTTTGACATCGGAGGCAGTTATTCCTTCATAATCTGAGGCGGGAATAGTAAGAATAATGTAGGTGCCGTCAATGTCGATAGAATCATATAAACTGCTGTAATTGTCGAGGAAGTATTGATAAACTTTTTGGGCGGTGTCGATTTCGTTGTATTGATAGTAAGCTTTAAGACCGGTGATATTGTCGCCACTGTAATTGTAAACAAGATAGTATTTATTGGGTATTGATATTTCGTCTTCTACATAGAGGTCGTCACCGTCCATTTCAATTACATATTTAGAACCGTCGGTTGTAAAATAAGAATCGTTTAATCCAGTAAGACCATTGCGCCTACTTATCATGATAGCTATGATGGCGGCCACTATAACTGCGATAATGATAATTGCGATACAAAGTCCTAGAATTAGCCCCTGATTTTTGTTGTTTTTTGCTTTTTCAGCCATGATAATCTCCTTTTATGGAGATATTTTAACATAAGAATTATAATTCCGCAATGGTTTTACGAACCTGTTTAGTGGTGTCGCGATCGCGGATGGTGACAGTGTCGTCTTCTAGGGTGTCAAAATCAATAACGATACATTTGGGAGTGCCAATTTCATCCTGTTTGCGGTAGCGTTTACCAATGTTGCCGGAGTCGTCCCAGGTGACGTTGCCGTATTTAGCACGGAGTTGGTTGTAAACTGATTTGGCTTTTTCGACGAGCTCGGGCTTGTTTTTGAGGAGAGGTGAAACGCAAAATCTGTAGGGAGCGAGATGCTCGGGGAGTTTCAGGACGATGCGCTTTTCGCCGTTAATTTCGTCTTCGGTGTAGGCGGTAGAGAGGACGGCGAGGAAGAGGCGTTCGACACCAATGGATGGTTCAATTACGTGTGGGACAAACGTCTCATTAGTGTGCTTATCGCGGTATTCCATAGATTTGCCAGAGGCTTTGGCGATATTGGTGAGGTCAAAGTCAGTGCGATAGGCGAGGCCCATAAGTTCTTCTTCGCCATTTGGGTAGTCAAACATAAAGTCGATGGTGCGTTTGGAATAGTGGGCGCGGTCTGCGGCAGGGACTTCATATTCGTGGATATGGCTTGGGTTTAAGCCTATATGGTGCTCGAGGAAATTGTGTTGGAGAGAACGCATAGTTTCAAAATTTGCTTCCCAAGTTTTAGGATTAACGAAATATTCGATTTCCATTTGAGAACATTCGCGGTCGCGTAAGATGAAGTCTCGAGGGCTGATTTCATTACGGAAGGCTTTGCCTTGCTGGGCGAGACCGAAAGGCAAGTCGGGATAGATGGTGTCGACGACATTCTTGTAGTTGGTGAAGATGCCTTGGGCGGTCTCAGGGCGGAGATAAGCGATGTTCTTACTAGCTAGCTCTTCGTCATCATCGGGTAGTACGGCGCCAACGTGGGTCGTAAACATCATGTTGAACTTGCGGATGGGACCCCAATTTTCTTTGCCGCAAACGGGGCATTTGGTGTGGGTGGCGAGGAATTCTTCAGTAGTAACGGATTCGTTGATGCCATCGGCGATTTTGTCGGCGCGGAAGCGGGATTTACATTCTTTGCACTCCACGAGTGGGTCAGCAAAGGTAGCGGTATGACCAGAAGCTTCCCAAGTCTTGGGGTTCATCAGGATGGCGGCGTCGATGCCGTAAACATCGTCGCGATCTTCAACGAAAAATTTCCACCATTCATCCATGATTTTCTTTTTAAGGGTGACGCCAAGGGGACCGTAATCCCAGGTGCCGGCAAAACCGCCATAAATGTCGGAGCCGGGGAAAATGAAACCACGGCGCTTACATAAACTTACAATATTCTCTAAACTATTCATATGTCAATTATATCATACTTCTGGGCGGGTCCTGCCGCGCTTTTCCTCCCCCAAAATTGACGGCAATTTTGGGAGTCCCCCTTCCCAAGCGCGTCACCCGCCCATATAGATTGCCTAGTTGCCCCAGAAGTCTTCAGGATTGGAGACGACTTCGATATTAAGCTCGGTAGTTTCACCGGTTTGGAAGTTCTTAGACTTTAAGGCTTTGGTTTCGACTTCTTCGGCGCCAATGACGACGCCGTTTTTGGCAAGTTTAGATGCGTAGGTCATTTTGTCGGCGAGTTTTTTATTGGTGAAGACGACAGTGGCACTGTGCCCTTTGGAGCGGAGGATGGAGGCGGTGTTGAGGCTCTCGTCGTATTCGTGCTCGGAGACTGGGATGATGGCGTAATCGATGAGGTCTTGGACGGAGGGGTTAAGTAGCTTGGCTTCATTTAAGACATAAAATAGGCGGGTAAGACCAATGGAACCACCAACGCCTGGGAAGGGTTGGTCAGAGAAATGCTGAGTGAGATTATCGTAGCGACCACCACCGGCAACGGAGCCGATGTTTTTGTAATCAGGTAGGATGAATTCAAAGACAGTGCCGGTGTAATAGTCGAGACCACGGACAATTTTCATATCGGCTTCGATTTCATCGTGGAGACCGATGGATTCGAGTAGGTAGAGGACTTGGTCGAGCTCGTTTAGGCCTTGATTAAAGGTGGGCTCGTCGATGTTGAGATTGCCGAGTTCTTTCATTACGTAAGAGCGTTCGCCGTGGAGATTAGTGAAAGTGATGATTTTGCGGACGGTGGGTTCGTCTAGGCTGAGCTCCTCGAGGTCGAGAGCGACCTTTTCGGGAGTGACTTTTTCGGCGTGGTCGATGATGCTGAGAATTTCGGAGGCTTTGTCGGAAAGATTAAGATGGTTGAAAAGACCGGTGAGGATTTTGCGATTATTAATGCGGGCGAGAACTGGGGTATCGATATTGAAAGCGTTAAAAGTGGCAAGAAGCGTAGCGATAACTTCGGCGTCGTAGGCGATATCGAGTTGCTCGCGACCGATGATGTCGATGTCGCATTGGTAAAATTCACGGAAGCGACCCTTCTGGGCGCGCTCGCCACGGAAATTGGGACCGAGCTGGGAAACCTTGAAGGGAAATGCGAGGTCATTCTGGTGCTCGACAACATAACGGGCTAGAGGTACGGTATGGTCGAAGCGCAAGGCTTGGTCAGCAGATTCGATGGATTTGTCGCCGGTCTTGATAAGCTTATATATTTGCTTTTCGGTATCACCGCCGGCTTTGGCCAATAGGATTTCGGTGCGCTCGATAGATGGAGTTTCGATTTCCTGGAAGCCGTAAAGATGATAAGTGTCGGCGATGGTGGATTTAAGGTTGTTAAAAATGGCTTGTTCCTCGGGGAGAAGTTCCTGAGTGCCAGAGATTTTAGTGGTATTGATTTTTTTCATATTTTTATTATAACATATGGACGCCCTGAGGGATAATATATAGAAAAAAACTAACGGAATAGCCAATATGAAATTAGAAAAAAGCTCGTAAATGTTACGAGCTTTGATCATTCAAATTGCCATTTGGCATAAAAAATGCCATTTTCAATGGCGAGGTTACAGGTATAAGTCATGAATTGGCAATCCCAATCCGACCAAGGAACACCATACTGATCGATTAGATTGACATTATCATTAATGCCAAAACCGATTTCGGTGCAATGTAATACGGTCTCCGTTCCATCTAGCCAGCTAATGATTGCTTCATCGCCTACCTGTACTTCGGGTAATTTCGCGAATTCTTGGCTTGAATGATCGGCCACAATAATATATGGCGTCCAGCCTTCTATCCATATAGCTGTATTCTCTTTGTCAGCATAGGCTTGAGCGTAGTGCCCGGCTCCAGGTCCCCAATTATACATATGGTAGGTCGGTACGCATATGCCGACCGAAGGGATACGGAAATAGCCGATAAAGCTTTTGTCTTGTGCTAAGATTGCCATTTCGTCTGGATCGGGCGTATTAGTTGTGTCTGAGCGTTCTTCGCTTTTGCTCTGTTTGTCGCACTCATAGGCTGAAGTAGTACAAAAATCTCCGAGCTCTGATTGCGCTAGTGTGGTAACGCCCGTTTGGGCGAATATAGTGATAATGATAGCGAGCGCCGCAAAAAATGGCATCGTCCTTCACCTCCTTGTGTATGAATGATTTTCAGGTCCTTTACTTCTAGAGTAACTATAACAATATACCATATCTTTGTATAATTTGCAATATGCGTTTTGTGGTCGTGATTGATAACTGTGATCTGGTGGGCGATAGAGGAGTCGAACCTCTGACCTCGTCTACGTCAAAGACGCGCTCTAGCCAACTGAGCTAACCGCCCGTTTAGCAATACTATGGTGAGCCGGGAGGGGCTCGAACCCTCGACACCGGGCTTAAAAGGCCCGTGCTCTAACCAGCTGAGCTACCGGCCCATAACATTGCTATTTGTTAATGGTGGCGCCGACTGGACTTGAACCAGTGACACAAGGCTCTTCAGGCCTCTGCTCTACCAACTGAGCTACAGCGCCAACTTGTGATATTATAACACGGAATACTTAAAAAGGGAAGAAAAAATCTCCCCCGGATGAGGGAGATTTTAATCAGAAGGATTATTTCTTCTTGGTGTTGTCAGCGATGTCACGAGTATTGTGCCAAATCATGATGAACATCATGGTCATTTCGTAAGCAATGCGTACGAGGACTGGTCCAAGGATGAGGCAGGCGAGGAACATCAAGAATGCCATGCCGCCCATGATACCCATCATACCGAGGAAAGTGAACGAATAAAGGATAATAAAAATGGTGGCGATATAGTATATGACCTTCAAGATTGGCTCAATCCACATGATTTTAAATGCGAGAAAATCTTTGAGCCATTTAGCAAATTTGCCTTTTGGTTCGGTTTTGGATTTGACGAAGAGGAAGTATACTAAGATACCACCGACGATGGCCAAGATGGCGGCGATGATAATCCAAATACCAGCTCCCGCTACAGTACCGTAAGTGCTTGCAGTGTAGCTACTACTACTGTTTGTGCTGTTTAGTAATTGATAGAAGTCAGAATCTGACATTTTATAACTCCTTTATGTTATATTAGCTTAATTGTAGCATAAAAAAACGTTTTTTGTAAAGATTTTTACTTGTGGAAAAGTGGTTATGATTGGAAAAAACACTATATATTATATAATATATAGTATGAATAGAGTACCGCTAGCGGAAAGAATGAGACCACAGAAATTATCTGAGGTGGTGGGGCAGGAGGAGATTATTGGGGATGGGAAAATTTTGACGGAGATTGTGCGGAAGGGCGAGCCGGTGAATTTGATATTTTGGGGACCGCCGGGGACGGGGAAAACGACGCTCGCGCGGATTTTGGCAAGGGAGTTTAAGGCGGATTTTGTGGAAATATCTGCAGTGACGGCGGGGAAGAAAGATGTGGAAGCGGTGGTGGCTAGGGCAAAGACGAACTGGAATTTGAAAACGCGCACGGTGTTGTTCGTGGATGAAATTCATCGATTCAATAAGGCGCAGCAGGATGCGTTTTTGCCGCACGTGGAATCGGGGCTGATAACTTTGATTGGGGCGACGACGGAAAACCCGTCATTTGAGGTGATTTCGCCACTTTTGTCGCGGTCGCGGGTGGTGGTGATTGCGCCTTTATCGAAAGAGGCTATCGTTACAGTTCTTGAGAGAGCGATAAAAGAAGAAAAGGCTTCGAAACGAGTGAGTAAAAAAGCGATTGAGCTGATTGCGGAGTTGTCGGGTGGGGATGCGAGGTCGGCGCTCGGGGATTTGGAGTTGGCGTTGTCGCTTGCGAAGAAAGTGGACGAAAAGGTAGTGCTAGAAGCGGCGGGGCGGAAGATGCCGGGGTATGATAAAAAGGGTGATAAACATTATGATACGATATCGGCGTTCATTAAGTCGATGAGGGGATCGGATGTAGATGCGACGCTGTATTATCTAGCGCGGATGGTAGAGGCGGGGGAGGACCCGAAGTTTATTGCGCGAAGGATGGTGATTTTTGCGAGTGAAGATATTGGGCTTGCGGGGAACGGGGCTTTGAGCCTTGCGACGGCGTGTTTCCAGGCGGTGGAACGAGTGGGGATGCCGGAGTCGGGATTGATGCTAGCGCACACGGCGGTGGCATTGGCGTTATCGAAAAAGTCGCGGGCAACGACGGATGCGTGGTATAAAGCTTTGGATTTAGCGCGGAAGACACCTGGGGAGCCGGTGCCGGTGTGGCTCCGGAATGCGCCGACTAAGCTGATGAAAGACCTAGGATACGGCAAAGGGCAGAAGTGGGAGGCAGGGTTTCATCTGGACAAAAACTACTTGCCAGATAGTATAAAACAAGAACAAATATGGAGAACTAAGGAATAAGCTATTTTTCCTGCTGATTCGCTTCGCGCCGGGATAGTTTTGACAAGTTTTTTAACGGAAAAAAGTCGTGTCTCACGGCTGTCTTCACGGTTCGCACGACATTTTTTCCTAAAATTTGTCAAAACTCTCTCGGGCTTGCTCAAGGCAAGAAAAATAGCTTATTCCTTAGCTTTCTAAGCCGGCTTGGAAATACATTTGGACATATTCCCAGCCCCAAGAGAGGTCGAAGCCGGAGCTGGTATAGCTGTTAAATTTGAAGTAGGGCATACCGTTGGCGAGTTTCGCGGTTTTCTTGGCGTTGGCTTCGATTTCTTCTAGAGGTTTGTCGTTTTCAACGCAAGATTTGAAGTCGTCGCCGAGACCAACTTTTTCGCCAATTTTAATCCAGTAGTCCTTGCCGAGCTTGGACATCGATGAGACGGCGGATTTGCCGGCGGATTTGAAGTAATCATTCCAGACGGTGGTGATGGCGAGGTTGTAATAATCCCAGAATTTGCCCTCGTCTTTGGCGCAGTAGGTGGCGACGGCGGAATAGCGGGAGTTGATGGGGTTGGTTTCGCCGTATTCATAGAGGAAGTCGGAGAGTCGTACCTCGAAGAGAATGTCGTTTTCTTCGATATACTTCTGGAACTGTTCTTCGTTCTCGACGATGGCGTTCTCAAAAGCGATACAGTAAGGGCAAACGAGATCGGAATAGACGATGAAGTAGTTTTTGGCGTCGGGATTGCCAAGGGTCATTTCGGTGTCCCAGACTTTTTCGGCGTTTGATGGTTTGTTGTTCATACTGGCGACGATGGCGGCAATAATGACTATGATAACTGCGACGATGCCGGCGATTCTAAGTATTTTTTTCACGAGCCTCCTTTGTGGGGTGTTTAGATAAATAACGTTCATTTACTATTGTAACATATGTTTCCTCGCCGAGGCGTTTTAATGAAAGAATGGCGATAATAATAGCGAGGATGGTGACAATGGTCGAAATAGTGCCGGCGATGGCGAGGCTACCGGTGGAAAAGATGGCGCCGATAAGGGGAGTAAGCAGGGTGGTGCCGCAGGTGGGGCAACCGGCGCCAAGGGCGATGAGGCCAGTGATGATGCCGGCGCGCTCGAGGTTGGCGGAGTTTTGCTCGCGTTTCTTCTTCCAGAGGAGGACGATGAGACCGATGAGAATTCCTTGGAGAAGGCTAATCGCGAAAACTGGGAGCCAGTCGAGGAATGGTTGACCGATGCCGAAGACGCCGATAAAAGCATCGCCGAGGATTTTGAGGTTTTTGGGGAAACCGAGGGCGCCCATTAGCTCAAATTTGGAGAAACCGCCTTGTAATAGATTCATCAGGGTGCCGAAAAATAGGAAGGCGGGGATGAAGCCGTACCAGAAACGCTTTTCTTTGGTGGCGAGTAAAATGCCGTTGCCGGCAAGTACAAAGCCATCTAACCATTTCCTCCAATTCATAAACATAATTATATCACAACATTTATTGCATTTCGGGATGTATAATTCATTGCATCTCGGGAGCTTCGTGATATGATGAATTAAAAATTCTATCACATCACTCCGCCCTTTCGGCGGCAAAATCTGCCTTCGGCAGACCGCTGCGTCGTCGAGATATAGATAAACAAGTTTCTCTATATCTCTCCTCCTGGCGGTCAGAGATTTTGCCTTAATATCCCTCGATTGCAATAAATTATACATCATAAAATATTATATTAAATTTGTCAACTGGAGTTTGTTCGGTTTTTGGGTTTTGTCTCTGTTATTTTTGGAATGGGTAGTTATATATTATGACATAAGTATTATGAAAAAACAAGGTTGACAGCGATTATGGCTATGGTAAAATTAGAGTAAGTTTGGACTCGGGTTGAGATGAGCCCAAGCGGGCATTGGGAGATGCCAAGGGTGGAGTGTAGAGCTATTTTGGTTGAACTTTGGTTTGGCTGAGACCACCTAGAAATTTGGATATAAAGATTCGTGATTTTGAAGGTCACGGATTTTTATTTTGATGCTGGTTGTGGTATAATAGGGGTATGAGACTTTCGAGAAAAATCGAGCAGGCTCTTGGTTTAGTGATTGCCTTGTCGTTGGTGATTGTTTTTGCCGTGCTGTTGGGGATTTTCTCGAGGCAGACTTTTGCGGAGGGGGATGAGAACGAAGCGTATCTAGTGGGTGAAGCGAAGTATGTGACTTTTTATGATAACGGGGAGAAATTGACAGTAAAGACTGATGCGAAGACGGTGGGGGAGGCTTTGGCGCGGATGGAGCTAACGGTTAATGCGGGTGACAAGGTGGAGCCAGAGATGGATGCGGAGATCAACGCAGATAATTTCTATATTAATATATACCGGGCGCATCCGGTGGTGATTCAGGATGGCGTGACTGAGAAATATCTGATGAGTGCGAGTTATGACGTGCGAGCAATTGCGCGGGAGGCGGGACTTACGGTGTATGATGGGGATGAGATTACGCCGGTGATGAATACGAATTTTCTAGAGATGGGGGTGGCGAATGTGTATAGATTGACGCGAAATGGGGGGCGGACGATTACGGTGGAGGAGGAGATTCCGTTTGCGGAGCAGACTGTGAAGAATTATAATCTGGCGCCAGGGACGCAGGAAGTACAGCAGTTAGGTGAAATGGGGACGAAGAAAGTATATTATACTGTACAATATATAGATGGAGCGGAAGTGTCGCGTGAATACGTGAGTGAGGAGGTGGTGAAGGAGCCAGTGGCAAGAGTAGT
>JAZPZQ010000028.1:0-3753 GCA_045544765.1 Candidatus Nanosyncoccus sp. | reverse complement strand
CGACATGGCTACGATCCGACTTTGGTAAAATTTGCCTACCTCAAAAAGAGTGGTGAGGTACGCATCGCCTATGGCACTATGATGCCCGCTTTGGTCGGCGACCACATTAACGGTCGTGGTGTGTGTGGCGATGCTCGCAAGGTTTGCACCTATTTTGATGTAGAGCGAGGCGAGTTTCGATGCTTCCAAATGCAAGCGTTAATCCAAATTTGGTAGTAGAATTATCACCAAAAGATGATAAAAATGAAGGCAGCAGTAATCTATGCAAGGGTTAGTAGCACTGGCGAGCGTCAATCAACTGCTCGTCAGGTTGCTGACCTGACCGACTAAGCTAATCGTAACGGATTGGAGGTCGTTGGGGTTTATGAGGAGCATATCAGCGGAGCAAAACGCAACGCCGAGCGTGCGGTGCTAACCGAGTGCATCGACTACGCAGTCACTAACGGCGTAAAGGTGGTGCTATTCTCGGAGTTGAGCCGTTGCGGTCGTGCCGTGTGGGAGGTGCTGGACACTATCCGCACTTTGAAGGATAACGACATCAACGCCTATTTCCAGAAGGAGGGTTTGTCGCTTTTCGGCACCGATGGTAAGGAAAACCCATATCTTGCGGTGATGGTGTCGGTGCTTGGAGTTTGCGCCCAGATGGAGCGAGAGAATATCGCTTTTCGCCTTAATTCTGGTCGTACAAAGTACATTGCTGACGGTGGCAAATTGGGTCGCAAGGTCGGCAGCGTTAAGTCCAAAGAGCGCAAGCAAGAGGAGTACGGCAAGGTCATTCGTTCATTGAAAGCGGGCAAGTCAATCCGAGATACGGCGGCGATTTGTGGGGTCAGCGTAAGCACCGTACAACGAGTTAAGAAGGAGTTTGTGATATAGGAAGGTCGATTTTTCAGGACGAAAATTTTTGGAAAAAATATTTGTAAGCAATAGATAGGGGGATATGGGGGAAAGCCCCCCCGCCATAAAAAATCATCGGGATAACGCATAGTCAAAAAAAACTTTTTCCACCCACCTACACCCCGCCCCCTATCAAAAAACTTCGATAAATTTTAATTCCAAAAAATGGTTGTAATGTACAGTAAGTCAGTATGCTAATTTATTTAGAGAAAATAAGCATTTGGGCTAACTAAATAGGGATTTTATTGCGGCGTGTTTGTATGTAGATTTTTTGACCGATTTGGAAAATTCAAATAAAATTTGTAAATTAGTAGAGAAAGGTCGATTTGTTAATCGTAATCCGTCGTGTCCTTGCCGTTGTATCAACGGAATAATAAGCCCATCGGGCAACTCTAAATCACCTCACCAAACATACATTTGAATAATCAGGGTCGCTGCACACCTGCCGACCAGAAGTCCCGCTCAATTAACCGTAGCGGGAGGCGCAGTGCAGCAATAACCCCTTTGGGGGAGCTGAAATATTAATTTTATATGTTCGTAAAAGGACAAATCGATGAAACATTCATTAAACAATTCGCAGCGTTGGGCGTTACCAACGAAGAAACCATAGTTACCATTCTTAACGGATTGGACAATATCGCTGAAATCGGTTATGCGTGGTATGTAAATAATAAGGCTAATAAATTGAATAGTAATGATTAAGAAGAAAAAGAAGATAGGCATAGACCAGATTATCAGCAGAAGAAAGTCCCTTACGGCGAGTGGTAAGGGCAAAGCGGCGACTTGGACACGAGTGTCGTCGGAGGAGCAGTATAAGAGCAATAATTCGATTGACACACAGTTGGAAGCGTGCCACAGATATTGCGAAAATAACAACAAAGAGGTTAAGTACGATTTCGGCGGCACATTCGAGAGCGCAAAGAAGGCTGGCGAGAAATTCTTGGATATGGTGGGTGCCGTCCTCAACGACCCCGAAATTGATACTATCGTAGTATATGATTACGACCGTTTCAGCCGTAATATGACCGAGGGTCTAACCTACAAGGGACAGCTGAACCGTAGCGGCATCACCATCATTGCCGTAAATCAACCCGTGGATAAGAGCAACTTGCTGGCAGAGCATATCGAAGCTATATTGCTCATCGTTGCCGACATCGACAACGCTATGCGTCGCCATAAGTGCTACGAGGGTATGGTGGCGTGTATCAACCGAGGCGAGTGGTATGGTCGCCCGCCACTTGGGTACAATTCAAAGAAGGTAAACCGAGAACACCAACTAACCATCAACGATGACGGTCGCATCTTGAAATTTGCTTGGGAGTGGATTGCCAACGAGCCCGACATAACCCAAGCAAAGATTGTGGAACGTTTACGAGCGCGCGGGTTGGATATTAAGAAGCAACGCCTGTCGGAATGTTTGCGAAACCCGTTCTATTGCGGGAGATTGGAGCATAAGTTTCTGAATGGCAATGTTATCAAAGGCAAGCAGGAGAAACTTATTTCAGAAGCGTTGTTCGATAGGGTGCAACAAATTCTTGACGGTAATCACGGCGGCTATGAACAAGCCGCCATTACCCCTCAATTCCCGTTAAAGGGACATATCTATTACAACGGTCATATGCTGACGGGCTATACGGTCAAGAAAAAGAATTTGGATTATTACAAATATAGCGGTAAGGACGGCTCGGTCAATGTGTCGGCAAAGGAGCTACACGCAAAGTATTCCGAGTTGCTCGACCGTTTCAATGTGCCGATGGAGCTTATCCCGATACTCGTTGGAGTTTTGAAGAAAAAGTTTGCCGAGAAGGAGAACACACAGGAAGATGACATCAATGCGGTAAAGAAACATCTGGCAACTATCAATACCTACATTAAGACGGCTAAAAAGAACTTCGCAATAGGCAAAGTGGACGAAGATGCGTACAGCAGTGCCATCGCCGATTTGGAGGTTGAAAAACGCTCTACGGAGGCAGAGTTGGGAAAAATCTCTGTGAACCTCTCGAACCTTGCGTCTTACATTGAGGATGCAATCAGAATTGCTTGTGATTTAAGTAGTTATTGGAATATGGGCGACTTTGAAGTCAGTCAAAAGATACAAAAAATGGTCTTTCCTAATGGAGTAAAATGGGATAAGGAAAATAGGGCTTATCTAACCGAGTTTGGAAATTTGTTCTTTGATTTAATATTCAGTATATCAAATACTTATAAAAGTGAAATCGCACAAAAAAAGGACAAACCTCTCGATTTGTCCCGTTTAGTAGCGGGGGGAGGACTCGAACCTCCGACCTCCGGGTTATGAGCCCGACGAGCTGCCAACTGCTCTACCCCGCGATGTATCGTTAAATGGTCTTAGTGACCGATTTTCCTTATTTGCGTGTGCAAAGATAATACAAAATATCTTCCCGTGCAAACTTTTATTTAAAAAATTTTACAATCAGCAATCTGCGCAAGCATTAAACATCTATAATACAGCATATTGGCTATTCAGACTCAATGACATCAAAATCCTTAATCCACACCAGTGGAGCGCCCGTTGCTGCTATCGCCTCATCGCTAAGCTCTACCGAGAGTATACCCTCTGAGTATGGGGCAATATCATAGGGCTGGTAGACAAGCATCAGACCAGATTCGGTGATAAGCACCGATTCGGGGATATGGATATTTTCGGGTGTGATGCTTGGGAACACAGCCTCGCCGTAGTCGTAGCGCACCTTATTATATATAAGGGCACGCATAGCATCGCCCCACTCGTCCTCCAAAAGATAGGCAAAGTCGTAGAGGCTGCCCGTGGCAACATCGTAGCAGTCGTAGATAAGCGACTCGTAACCGTGGGCGCCACCCATAAATACATAGTAC
>JAZPZQ010000027.1:0-3458 GCA_045544765.1 Candidatus Nanosyncoccus sp. | reverse complement strand
CTTGCAATCTGCTTCGAGATTTTCTATAATCACCCCGCACTCCTACGGAGCGCATGCAGAAAAAGGCAGGGTAGCTCAGTGGTAGAGCAGAGGACTCATAAGCCTTTGGTCGGGTGTTCAAATCACCTCCCTGCTATTATGGGAGCGGTCGTAACCAAGACAACATGGTAACGACCGCTCCTTTTTTGTGCTTGGATTTCAGCGACTTATAAAATCGCAACTCATAACGAAAAACGGACTTTCGGGACTGTTTTTGTTCATATTTATACCCCGTTTTGTAGCCAAAAGGACTTATAATGGCGCCTAATTTTAAGGCGTCCTCCCCCCCCCATCCGGGCTGGGCTGGTTGGACACTTTTGGGTGGACTTTTCAGAGGTGCTCCGGTGTCGCATTTGTTTTTACACTTCTCACTTATTTTGCAATAACACGCATACAGTTTGACTTACACCATGATTTCTGGCATAATGAGACAAGGACATGTCAGGTCGGAAACGGTTTACCAGTTTCCTCTGTGAGGTGAGAATCATGGTCTCCATCACAATGAATGAGTAGAGTCGAACAATTACAACGATAATTAAAATCTATGGCCTTACCTATTAACATAGAAGATCTTCTTCGTAAGCAAAAGGTAGAAGGAAATCGTATAGAATTTAAAACTGGGTGGAATCCGGATACCATCTATCGCAGTATTTGCGCGTTTGCCAATGACTTTGACAATATCGGCGGAGGATATATTATTGTAGGAGTGGAAGAAGATAATGGTGTAGCTAAGCGTCCCGTCAAAGGTATTCCAGCATCTAAAATCGACTCAATTCATAAAGAAATGGTTGGTTTTAACAATAAAATCAATCCATATTATATGCCTCGAACATCCGTTGAGGAAGTGGATGGGAAGTTTATTCTGGTGATATGGGTTCCGGCTGGCGTGAATCGCCCCTACGATGTAAGAGAAAATGTAAGTGATAAAAAGAACTCTAAAACTCAGTGGTATATAAGATCGGGTAGCAGTACTATTGCGGCTAAAGGGGAAGTTTTAGATGAACTCAGGGAAATGGCTAATCGAACCCCATTTGATGATAGGGGAAATCCGGATATAAGCATAGATGACATTTCAACGATATTGGTTTTTGAACACTTGAAGAAAGTAGGAAGCAAGCTCGCGAAAGACTTCAGAAATCATACGCCAGAAGAGATTCTCGAAAAGATGGATTTATATACTGGCCCAGCCGAAAGGCGCATGCTTAAAAATGTAGCAGCCATGATGTTTTGTGAAAAACCGGAAAAGTTTTTTCCGTATACTCAGGTTGACATAATTATTTTCCCCGAAGGCTTGGAACAGAATCCGAACAACATGTTTGAAATTCCAAAAATTACCGGGCCGGTACCATTCATGATTCGTTCAACGCTGGATTATTTGAGAACCAACGTCATCAAAGAACGCATTATCAAACTCAAGGATAGAGCAGAAGCTGTTAAATACTTTAACTATCCTTATCAGGCTCTCGAAGAGGCTGTAGTAAATGCTCTCTATCATCGAAATTACAAAGAACGCGAACCTGTTGAAATTCGTATTGAACCGAGTGTAATATCAATTTTAAGCTATTCTGGGCCGGATCGTTCAATAAGCATGGATGCCATTAAACGCGCTCGCAGTCTCAAAGCTCGCCGATACCGCAACAGACGCTTGGGGGATTTCCTCAAGGAATTAGAGCTCTCTGAAGGCAGAGCGACAGGTATTCCCACAATACAGGAAGAACTGCGGCGCAATGGCTCTACTGAAGCCCGTATAGAAACTGATGAAGAACGTTCTTACTTCCTTATAGAAATACCCTGTCGTGAAGGCTTTGAGATGTTGAGTATATTAAGCTCATTTACAGCTAAGCCGAAAACTGAGCCAGAAACTGAGCCAAAAACTAAAACTGAGCCAAAAACTGAGCCAAAAACTAAAACTGAGCCGAAAACTGAGCCAGAAATTGAGTTGAGTTCAAAACAAAAAATGCTACAGCTGATATTGGAGCTGATAGAGGTTGATTCTTCTATAACTACTTTCGAATTAGCCGAAAAATGCGGCAAATCCAGAACAACGATTCAAAGTTATATTAGGATGCTTAAAAAAGATAAACGCATCGAACGCGTTGGTGCGAATAAAGGAGGCAAGTGGCGTATTTTATGAGTTTCTCCAATGCCTGATATTACCCGCGAACGCTGATTATTAACCTCTGAAAAAGACTGGTCAAGCCCGATGAGCATTACGCTTCACCAGCGATTCCTGTATCGTGGCTACCTCCAGATTGCTTGTTGCGACCTTTCTCGCAGTAACAATCCCTGCTTGTGGTTGCTCACCTGGGATCCCTCCCAGCCAATCGTCACCCGTCCCCTTGCTATCCGCAAAGATGGTACTTGGTTCGCTTATGGTTGGGATCTCACTACGAACATCTGTGAAGTCTTCGGACCAGCTGGCTACATTCGCACAGCCTATACATACTCCCCCTATGGTGAAGTTTCGGTAAGTGGCGATGTGACTCAGCCTATTCAATGGTCTGGCGAATATCACGACTCGGAACTTGGGTTAGTCTACTTTAATTACCGATATTATAATCCTCATACTGCTAGATGGATCTCGAGGGATTCGCTTGCAGAAACGGCAGGTTTGAATCTATACAAATATACAACGAGTCCATACAAAGTAGTTGATGTTTTAGGTTCATCTTTAGTTGATATTGCAAAAAGCGTTGCTCCTCACATCGAAGGCTCGATTAGTCGTTCTTTTACAACAGTTTTTCCAATTGCTCCGCCTGCGGTGACTGTGAACACAACGATATCTATTTCCGGCTCTGGTTGCCAGTGTTGTGATAAAGCAACTCAAAAAAATAAGTTGTTAATAGAGATTGCTGTAAGTGGTGAGGGGAGTTTGGGATTGGGGACATCCATTGATGGCAAGAAATACCAGCCAAAGGGCAGAGGTTCTAAATGGCAAGATTCGCAAACTGGAAGATTCTCGAAGAAACCTGGCGGGCGAGGAGATGATGTGGGAATTGGTACTGAATTATACGGAACCGGAGATGGATGTTGCCCAGAGGAAACGTTTAGTGGTAGTATATCTGTAGGGGCAAGAGCATCCGCAGGGGTTGGCTATGGTGTCATTATTGATGTAAATGAGACATTTGCCTTAGGCGAAGAACCTGAATTCTCAATCACTGCAAGTACTGGCGTTGTTGTAGGTGCCAGAGCAGAAGCGTATGTAGCCGTTTCTGGCACCATTTCCTTTACTGTTGATTTTAGCTCATGAAGAATAACGATACTATCACATTTATTGGTTACGCGTTGGAATAATTATTTTTTGAAAAAATGACATTATAACGTTTAAAATATGGTCGCATAATGCATTTATTTACAGTATAATAAATGCGCTAACAAATATACCAAACGCATTATGCAACCACAAGCTCAGTTTGACA
>JAZPZQ010000026.1:0-34054 GCA_045544765.1 Candidatus Nanosyncoccus sp. | reverse complement strand
ATACCAGTGCCATCACCAGCGGGAGAGACATCTAGAACGATGGAGTTATTGGTAGTGATGGAAGCGGTATAGGCGGAGGCGGAGTCTGAATGAGAGAGCAAAAGACCACCTAATACTACTAGGCTGGCTACTGCGAAGAGTTTTGTTTTTGGTTTATTCTGCATACTAAACATTCCCATTAATGACCTTTTATATAATATATATAATATAGCACTTATGGCAAAAATGCAAGGGATTTTTGTTATAATAATGATATGGATATTTATGATCTGATTAATGATTTTTTGGAACACCTAGAGATTGAGGCGGGGCGGAGTAAGAGGACGATTGAGAATTATCGGCTGTATCTGGAGAGGTTTGTGGAGATATCGCTGGAAATCTTGAATCAGGATGAGATGAAGCCGAGTGATATTACGAAGGAACTGCTACGGAAATATAGGCTGAAACTAAATCGGATGGGGTCGGAAAATGGGGGGGATGATTTGAAAACGATTACGCAGGCGTACCATTTGATTGCTCTAAGGGGATTTTTGAAGTATTTGGCGAGACGGGAGGTAAAATCATTAGACCCATCACTAGTAGATTTGCCACACGTAGTGCGAAAGCAGGTGACATTTTTACATTTCGATGAAGTGGAGGACATGCTGGAGCAGATTGATACTTCGACGGAGTCGGGGCTAAGGGATAGGGCAATTATCGAATTGCTATACTCTGGGGGGTTACGAGTGAGCGAGCTAGTGGGGCTGAATCGGGATTCGATTAACCTGGAACGACGCGAATTTATGGTGCGAGGGAAAGGTGCGAAAGATCGTCCGATATTTATCTCGGAGGCTTGTGCGGATAGGGTGGCGGATTATTTGGATGCCAGGACTGATTCCCTGCCGGCGCTCTTCTTAAATAACTCGCGAAATAAGCAAGCGGTGGATACGTCGGGTGATTACCGGCGGATTACAGCGCGGAGCGTAGAAAGAATTGTAGAAAAGTATGCGCGGCTAGCAGGGATTACCAAGCATGTGTCGCCACATACGCTACGCCATTCGTTTGCGACGGATTTATTAATGAACGGGGCAGATATTAGGAGCGTGCAATCGATGCTAGGGCACGCGGATATTTCGACTACGCAAATTTATACACACGTAACAGATGTGCATTTAAAGGAAATCCACGATAAGTTTCATTCGGAGACGAGTTAGGATTCTGGGGTAGTGACGACTTTGGGGTCGTATAATCTGATGACGGTGGAGATGGTGGAGGGAGTTTGGTCGCCGACGCCGTACCAACAAGTGCGGACGTAGAAGTCGTAGAAGGCAGACTGAGGGGTAGCCCGGGAATCATCCTCTGTAACAATGGTAGTAATACCGCTATCTTTGACTGCAATAATATAGATGCCTTCGGCTTTGTAAAGATTCGTGCCGTAGCCAGTGTTGTCGATGAGTTGGCTATTGTCTGAATTGGTATTTTGAGTACCAAACACCAATCTGGGGTAAGTAGAGGCTTGACCGAATTTGCCGTCTTGACCACTGGTGGAGATAAGAACTTTGTTGATTTCATTTTGGTTTACGCTGTCTTTAGACAGAGTAGTATAATTGCCTAGCGAATGAGTGTTAACGACGAAGGCTTTTTGGTCTTTGATGGTGTTAGAATATAGACTAGCGCAGTCGCTTGGAGAGAACTGCAAAATTTCGGTCTGTGCATCTTCACTTAAGTTTTTGATGTCTAGGGCGTTTTGGGTTATGGCATCCCAAAGTTGAGCGAAGCGATCGTCGCCTGTGTCTTTATCAGCAATATAAGCCAACTGGATAAAACGTAGGGCTTCGGTCTGAGCGTCAATCTCTTCACGAGCAAGGGTGGTCTCGAGCGCGGTCTGAGCGCCGGCGGCGCCATTGCTCATTACAGCGACTACAGCGACGGCTACCATCGAGAAAATACCTACAGCTAACATTACTTCAATGAGGGTATCGCCTTTCTTAAACATAAGTTTATTATATCACGGTGGACTTTTCTTTGTAAAGAAGAAGCTAAAGGAGTTTCAGGATAAAGTCGGAGAGGGCGACAACAATCACGAAGGCGATGACGAGGAAGGGGCCGAAGTGGATGTGGTGGTTTCTGCGGAGGATGGCGGAGGGGGCCATAATGAGACTAGCGAGGAGGTTGGCAAGAAAAAGTACTACGAGAGCGGTGAATGGATAAAAAAGGACCAAGGCGAGGGCAGTGCCAAGGAGCCAGTCGCCGTCGCCGACCCATTTGCCTTTGGATATATAATAGAGAACGAAGTAGAGACCACCAAGAATAAGGACAGAAGCAAGGGGGTCGGTGATGAGGGTTGCAGTAAAGCCTAGTTGAATGGCGGAGCTTGCGATTTTGACTACGGTGTAGATAAGCGCAATTACGATAGAGATGATGAGATATTTGGTGGGAAGTTCGCCGTAGAGACCGTCGTAGATAGCGAGGAAGCCGACGGCGAGCAGAAATACAAGGGTGATGGTTAGTAATGCCCATTGCCACGGATCTGCTGTAAGAGGGTCAATGGTGGTACCGATAAGCAAAAAAGCGAGAGCAAGACCGGTCTCGGAAAATAATTCGGCGAGACCGATTTTGGTTTTACATTTACGACAGTGGCCACGAAGGAATAGCCAAGAGATGATGGGGATGTTATCATACCATTTGAGCTGGTATTTGCAGTGCATACAGATAGAACGATTATTTAGCTTGGATTTGTGTGGGTGGGTGGTGTGATAATGAAGACGGCGGGCTTGGCAACAAAGAAAAGAACCGAAGCAGGCACCGAGGACAAACAACAAGATAAGAAATGGAATTTGCATAGTTTTATTTTATCATAAGCTATTGTGTTTTAAGTAAAAATGGGTATAATTAAACATAAGGAGAATTATGAAAAAGGGTGATGTGAAAAATAGAAAGGGGTTTACGATTATTGAGGTGTCACTAGTGCTTGCAATCGCGGGGCTGATATTTTTGATGGTGTTTGTGGCTCTTCCCTCTTTGCAACGCGGGCAACGTGATGCACAGAGGCGGGAGGCGGTGATGACGTATTTGGAGCAATTAAAAAAATTTCAAACAAATAACCGAGGAGCGTTACCTACTAACTGGGGAAAGTTTTTCAGTGATTATTTGAAAGGCTTTGTCGATCCGTCGGGAGGAGCTTATCAGCAAGCGGTAGTCGAATGTGGTGGGGTAAAGGCGGATGCGGAGTGCGATAATAGTAACATATCTGAAGTTTATGATTCTGCTTTTCCTTACAAGAACTACACTCTCTTGGTGGTAACCCAGGCAACCTGTAATGGTGATACGCCTATTAAGACCTCAAATCCGAGGAATGTGGCGGTGCTGTACCGGCTGGAAGGAGCTGGGGTGTATTGCGGGAATACCTAATTACTCTGTAAGACAACGGATTGATTGACCGATGTATTTATAATAGCTGTTTGTCCCGGGGTAGACGGAGTCGTTTTGGATGTTTAGATAATATGAGCCATTAGTACTACCCGTGGTGGATGACCAGTAGCTACCGACTTGACCTCTATTCATTGGGGAGGCATTATCAAAGTATCCAGAGAAGACGAAGTTGTTTGGATATTTACGCCAACGATTAGATGCGTCTTGTGTGCGTTGTAAGTCTCCTGTGCCACCCATAGCTAAATCTAGGGTACTAAACTCTGCTTCTGAGGAACCGCCCGTCGGCAAATGCCAGCCAGTGGGACAAATGGAAGTGGTGTTGTAATCACCGCTATCATAGTACGAAGTATCGGCAATTGCGGCGGCCCAAGTGTAGTAATTACCGAATCCATATATTTTGGCGTTATTGCTGATAGGACTAGAGTCCCGGGTAGCAATATTCATATCATTATAACGAGGAAAACGATGTCCGGCATAAGAGCCAGTGATGGCCAAGGTGGAGCCAGACCCGTCAGTACTATAGAGTGAGTTGGCGACGGTGGAATCGGTAAAGTTGGTAGACTCTGAATTGGCTAAGCCGATAAAGCTGGGATTGTATTCCTGGGCGAGAGAGCCATCCGAATTGGCTACGGCAGTGTTTTCTAGCCTAAGATTCTCCATTGTCCAGCATTTGCCGTCAGCTAGTCTAGCAATTGCATAGGTCTGATTATCACGCAAATCTGTTAAGGCCGTAACGTTCGAAAGGCTCGTAGTGAACGTACCCGTGGTGCTATTATATAAAACAGGCGTGAGACTATCGCAACTATCCCAGTTTTGGATGAAACCATCGGATTCTACCCAGACAGCGTAGAGTGAAAGACCTTGATCGCCGTTAGTATATTCCCCCGCCTCAAATTCAATCGTTTCATTGGGTCCATAAAAATCACCACTATAGTCATAGGCCGTGTTCCACCCAGCAAAGCCATAACCTTTGCGGGAGAAATTAGAGGCAAGAAGGGTGATGGAAGTATCGGAGGATTGGAGTGGTTGCCCGCCCATAGTACCCTCTGCGGTATTAGTATTTGGATAGTAGGCGATATAGCCTGGGTCGGTGCTTTGAGGCTGAGGAGGGATTTCGATGGCGGGATGAACTAGCGTATATTTTACCTGACCGGAATAAGTGCTAGCTGGTTGAGTGGAATTAATATAAGTGGCGTAGGTCGTCGTGAAGCTTGCGCCTTGTACGCTTGAATCAGTATTTGATTCGCTAGTGGCTACTTTGGTATAAGTAGATGGCACGGGTGAATATGACGAAAAACCATTAGTGATGGTGACTGGATAAGTAGCAGTGGCGTCAGTGGAGAGTTGCATGGCCCAGTTACTAATATCGCCACCAGTAGCGATGCCAGTAATAATGTCATAAGCAGAGCTTAGGGTGTTACTAGTTAGTGTAGTATTACCATATTCCCCGTTGGTATAACCGATAGCATAAACCGAAAAACCTTCACCATCATTGCAAAACATAGTCATGGTAGTAGTGCCGATGTTGTCTCGATAGGTACCGTTTTGGATATTAGCATTATGCTCTTCCCCACTCGATATGGAGCCCGTCATAGAACAAGAAACTGGAACGGAAATGACCGCACGATCAACTACGCTATCTGCATTGGCGGTAGCAGAAAACAAGAAAAACCCAGTAGTAGCCAGTGCGCTAGCGCTCAATAGTCTCACCGTTAGTTGTTGTTTTTTCATTTTTGTTTTGACCTTTTATGTTTATAATCCTATCACGTCTATGTTTATTTGTCAAGAAAAATCGCCCTTGGCAGGGCGATTTTGGTGTTTTGCAAATTCTATTGATCGTCGATACAATAGGTACCAGCACCTTCAAGGCGGTAGATAATAGCAAAGTGACGAGCAGTATCAGCTACGGCTGCTTCACCTTGGCACTTAGCACCAGTACGGACGTGAATTACGTAATCCATATCGGTCCCATCATATGTGTAAGCGCCTTGTCCAATATCCATGCCATAATAAACACCGGCTGGGTCTTGGAACTCATTTGTTTTGTCGGAGCCAGCGGTTCCAGAGTTCATGTAATCCCTCAAGAAAATACAGGCCATAGCATTGCCACCACCAGTGTTGCTGGTCGGACGGTTGCCACAAGGACCACCAACAGTTTCAGTTTTGCCGTTAATGGTTGCGGTATTTGTGCTACTAAAGTTTACACCACCCATATATTTCGTAGAATCAAATGGGAGATTGGAGCCGTTATTGGTACCTTGGTTGTTGGTTTGATATTGCACCAAGGAGGTATCAACCCGGGCCAAATCATTACGGCGGGCGGTATCACGCTGGGAGCGTTGCAAAGCTGGGAGCGCGACGAAGACCATCAAGAAGATCAGACCTGCGATAGCAAGCACAAGCACAACCTCGATGATGGTGAAGCCTTTTTTAGAGTTTATATTTGCTTTAGCCATAATAAATCCTTTCTAGATTTTATTTCTTATGTTAATAATAACTTAAAAAAATCAAAAATGCAAGTGGTTTCTAAGTAGCGACGGAGTTGACGAGAGAGTAAATTGGGAGAAGAGTGCCCCCGATGACGACGCCGATGAGTCCGGCCATAATAACCATAAGAATAGGCTCAATCATAGTGGAGATGGCGTTAATCTGCTCATCGAGTTCGTTTTCGTAAACCTGGGCGGCTTTGCCAAGCATTTCGTCGATTTTACCGGATTCCTCGCCAATAGAAGCCATTTGTGGAACTAAGGGTAACATATAATTGCGGTCTTGTAAGGATTCGGAAAGCGGTTTGCCACCTTTGATGATTTCGATGGCTTTGGAATATTCCTCTTCAATAATGACGTTAGAGGTGGCGTCGATGGCGATTTTGACTGAATCGAGCATTGGCACACCAGTAGCCAACATCATTTCAGCAGTGCGGGCAAAGCGGGATACATAAAGCTTGCGGAAAAGCCCACCGAAGATGGGAACGTGAATTTTGAAGGTATCCATAACTTTGCGACCGGTGGGGGTCCTTTTGACAAAGAACCAGATGGCTCCAACGACACCAGCGATGACCATTAGAACTAACCACCAAAAATTAGCAAAGAAATCGGAAATATTGACGAGAAACTGGGTAAGAGCTGGAAGTTCTTCACCCATATCTTCGTAGAGATTTTTGACCTGAGGCACTACCATAATCATCATAAAGGCGAGTACTGCGATAATGACAACAAGAATAATGCCCGGATAAACCAGAGCACCTCTAATTTTGCTCATCATCGCGGCATCTTTTTCTTCCTGGTCGGCGAGGCGCTTTAAGGCAAGGTCGAGCGTACCGGACGTTTCACCGGCTCTAATGAGTGCCAGATATACGCCATTGAAGATGTCGGGGAATTGAGCAAAGGAATCATAGAGTGTACGACCGGACTCAACATTGGTGAGGATTTCTTCGACTACAGTTTTCATGGCTTTGGCCTGTGTCTGACCGGCAACGGTGCGAAGGCTGGTGGCGAGTGGAAGACCAGCACCAATAAGGGTGGAGAGCTGACGAGTAAACATAATGCGGTCTTTGGTTGTGACGTGGCCTTTACCGCCAAAAAGGCCAGTTCCCTCTTCAACGACTGATTCTGGGATGTAACCCTGTTCGATCAGGAGTCGCCCTGCAATCTGCTCATTCTCGGCTTGAATATTGCCCTTGACGGCTTTGCCGGTTTCCTTTTCTTTGGCTTTATAATTAAAGCGCTTCATTTCAGCCCTTTACTAGCCTGTTTAGTTCGTTAATGTCTACGGCGAATTCGCGAGCAGATTCATAAGTAATCACGCCGGTCTGGACGAGTTTAGCTAAAGTGCGGTCCATGGTCTGCATACCCTGCTCGGCACCGGTCTGGATGGCGTTGTCAATCTGATGAGTCTTACCGTCACGGATGAGAGCGCGGATGGCGGAATTAGCAATCATAATTTCGGCGGCAACTACACGACCGCCACCGATAGCGGGGACGAGGCGCTGGGCACAGATGGCCATTAACATATTAGAAAGCTGAGTGCGGACCTGGGGCTGCTGGTGAGATGGGAAAACATCAACCATACGGTCAATTGATTGTGCGGCAGAGTTGGTGTGAAGAGTAGCAAAGACTAAGTGGCCGGTCTCGGCGATAGTAATGGCTGCCTGAATGGTCTCGAGGTCACGCATCTCGCCGATTAATACTACATCTGGATCTTCACGGAGAACACTACGTAAAGCGGCAGCAAAACTAAAAGTATCGTAATGAACCTCACGTTGAGCGATGACGCTACGCTGGGAGCGATGCGTAAATTCGATCGGGTCCTCAATGGTAATAATGTGGGTGGATTTTTCGCGATTGATTTTGTCGACGAGGGCGGCGAGGGTAGTGGACTTTCCAGAACCGGTAGGGCCGGTAACCAATACCAGGCCACGCGGGAACTCAGCGAAAGTCTCAACAATGGCAGGCATACCGAGGTCGTTGATGTTTTTGATCTGATTGGGAATGAGACGAAAAGCGGCAGCGAGCTTGCCTCTTTCATGGAAAGCGTTAACACGGAAACGAGCGATATCACCAAAGGCAAAAGAATAGTCAAATTCTTTGTCTTTCATCAGGATTTTTTGTTGTTCTTCATCAAGGGTGGCGAAGACAAGATTCTTGACGGTCTCTTCGTTCAAAGCATTATTCCCCGCAATAGGAGTAAGAACGCCGTCAATACGTAAGATTGGCGGTAGACCGTATTGAAGATGCAAATCTGACGCATTGCGTCGCACACATTCTTCGAGTAAAGTTTCTATCTTTAAGGTATTATTTATTATCCCACTGTTTTCCATAATTATATTATAGCACAAGCGTTATAGACTACGACAAATCGCTAGCTACACGATTGACTTCCTCCAATGATGTTATTCCTGACAGGACCTTAAGCATGCCGTCCTGGCGCATAGTAACAGTTCCCTTGGTTTTGGCGAGACGCATAATTTCGTTAGCTGTAGCGTGGGAAATGATTAACTTTTGAATGTCTTCATCGACGACAATGGTTTCATAGAGACCAGCACGGCCAGAGTAGCCGCCGGGGGTTTCTTTGGAATTCATACCGCGGGCGAGCATATAAAAGTCATCGTTTTTGACCGGTAAACCTGGGTAACCTAGATCTTCACTGACCTTGGCAACAGATTCTTTGTCTTTGGGGAGCAAATCACCGATGATATCGTTGATACCCTGGGTCTCGACCTCGGAGGATTTATACATTTCCCTTTTTTCGGTGATGCGACGAACGAGACGCTGACCGATGGCAACATTGAGCGTGGAAGCGAGAAGGAAGGGTTCGATGCCCATATCGAGGAGACGTGGCAAAATACCGGCGGCGGAGTTGGTGTGAAGGGTACTAAAGACCAAGTGACCAGTAAGAGCGGCTTGGACGGCTAGGCTGGCGGTCTCGGAATCGCGAATCTCACCCACCATTACGACGTCGGGGTCTTGACGAAGGATGCTACGAAGACCGCTGGCGAAAGTGAGGCCGGCGTCAACATTGACCTGAATTTGGTTGATGCCATCCATTTTATACTCGACCGGGTCTTCCAAGGTGACGATGTTGATTTCTTCGGATTTGATTTTCTGGATAAGAGCGTAGAGAGTAGTGGACTTACCTGAACCGGTAGGCCCAGATGTCAAAATCATACCGTTTGGTTTTTTAATGCCTTCTAAGACATTGCGTAGAGCGCGACCGCTCATACCCATTTTTTCGATTTCCATAGAAACGCCGGATTTGTCGAGAAGACGAATGACGACCTGCTCGCCCCAAGTGACTGGGGAAATAGCAATACGGAGATCGATTTCTTGGTCATCAACTAGAACGGTAAACTGGCCATCCTGGGGAATGCGGTGTTCGTCGATTTTGAGGCTGGCAAGAATCTTGATACGGGAAACGAGGGCAGGAGCAACGGTCTTGGGAAGATCCATAATTTTACGGAGTACGCCATCGATACGACAACGAATAATGAGGGAGTTTTCGAGGGGTTCGATGTGGATATCGGAAGCCTTGGTCTTAGCGGCGTAGCTTAAAATCGTGGTGAGGGCTTTGGAAATTGGCGAGTCTTGGACGATAGTCTTAACATTGGAATTAGCGGCGGCTTCAGCAGCTTCTTCGTCGGTTTCCTTGACGGCGTCTTTCACGCCAGAAAAATCGCCGTGATACTGCTCGAGCATTTCTCGAACGCCACGCTCAGATGACATCCAGACGCGGATGGGCTGATTGACGAGATTAGATAGATAGTCAGTGGCTTGGACATTGGTGACATCGACCATAGCGACGTTAAGCATCCCATCTTTTTCGCCGAGCGGGACCGCGAGCACGCGCGTGGAAGCTTCAACGGGGATTTTGGATAAAATATCTTGGTCGATGGTGATGTTTTTGAGTTCTACATAGGGGACACCAATGATAACTGCGGTAGCGTGAGCGACCATATCGTCGCTGATGATTTTGCGTGCGATTAGTTCGGCTAGGACCGGTTTACCACTGGCTTCGGCTTCTTGTCTAATAGAATTAACTAGATTAGTATCAGCAAGACCTTCAGCAAGAAGGAGCTCAATGATTTTATTTTCAGCTTCTTTAGTGAGAAGCGCCATTACTGATTCTCCGTGCTAGCAGGTATGCTTTGACCATCTACGATGTTTTCGAGGGATTGAATGGTTGCTTCGTCGATGCATTCTCCATAATCATCGTATGTTTGACAATCGCCCACATAAACTTCTACGGTGGGGTTTAGGGCGCGATAATTGAATACCTCTGGGCTTGGTTCACTGATTTCTGCAGTTGTTTCTGTCTCAATGGACTTGAAAGATACACCCTCTATGGGGCTTAAAAACAAATTACAAATAAAATAGGCGATGATGGCACCTAGCAATGCGGTACCAATCGAAGTCAGTAGATCTTTTTTCATAGTTAATTTCCCTCCGCTTCTATAGTTGTTTCAACTTCAGAAATAGTCGACGGCAATACATAGTAGGCACTGGCTTGCGCTTGGAAATTCAGGGTTAGGTCATTGTTCCATTCAAAGGTTGCACGTTCGAAATCAAAATTGCGGATGGAGCGTTCGATGTTATTTAGTACTGACATCGTCGTTGCGGTACTGGCTTCTATGGTGAGATTAACTGGAATCGGGCTAAGCTCTCCGGGGTTGCCGACGGTGGTTTCACTGCCACCAGGGCTAAGGCTTTCTGGTTCCCAACCAGAAATAATGAACAATTTGTTGAGGCTGGCAAGAAGTGCTTCTTCATTTTTGAAAGCTGGGAGAGCATCTGGAATGATACGAAGGGCTGAGCAACTTTTGATTAACTGACTAGCCGAAACGAGTTCATCGCTACTTTTGGCTTTGCTATAAATATCATTGAGTTCTTTGTAAGTGTAGTTTTTGCCAGTGTTTGGATTGACACAACTGGCATTTTGCTCGTTTGGAACTGAATTGAGAGCTTGATTAGCTGCTAATTTTTCAAGAATGTTCGAACGCAGTGTATTTGGTATTTCGGATACTTCAATATCGTCAGGTGTGCATTTTGCCAATTCACTATCAGTGTACACGCTACCAGTTGGTTGCTTACATACGCCGGTATTTTTGATAGTATTAGAATAGGCGGAGATAGACTGTTCTTCGGCAGCGATAACTTTGGCGTTAAATATGATTTGTTGGACAAAATGAACCGTGAGCGAAATAGCTACACCTAGTATAATAGAAGCACCCAGAACGGATAGCAACATGTATTGTTGGGCTTCGGATATTTTGGCTCGCTTACCTATTGCTACTTCTTTTGCCATTTTAATTGCCTCCGTTAAGGTTAGTTGCGTTGGATAGGCAGTCACTATCGCCCTCAGCACAATCTCTGGCTCTTTGTCCAAACATGGCTTGGACCTGGACATAGGAATCAGTGACATTGTGACGACCTGATGGCGGAAGTGCTAACATATGATGGTTGTTAAAAGAGAAAACTTCCGGGCTGAAGGTGACAGTAGCTGAAAACCTGAGAACTAACTCATCCCCTGAGGCGCGCCCGTTTGATGAGTCAGTCACACTAATGCCGTCCACGCCACCAGGGACGAGAAGGCAAGTGTCATTAACCTCGGACCATTTGGGGGCTTGACCTTGGCTAGAGACGGCGCCAACATATTTGATGCAAGAGCTTTCAAAATGTTCGACATTAGATATGGCTCCATCTAGACTCATATAAGGCTGACCAGCCGTTTCTCTTTCTTTATACCATTCTGCAAATTGCGGGGTGCGCCAAATACGAACCACCTTCTGACCATTGTATTCTTCGGTAGAGTAATTATTGCTAGTGGTGGTTGTGCCATTGTTGGCGTTACTATCTAAAGAGTTATCTGTAGATACCGCCGGGTTACATCCTTCGGCATCTATGGTCCAATAAGCGTAAAGACCTCTTTCTGCATCATTAAAGATTGAACCATCCTCTCCAGTCTCTATCATGCAATATGCCGGAATGGTGTTACCGTTTTTGTCTATATAATTACCGAAATCATAACGCATGTATTGCATACTTTTCTTAAAGGAGTCAAGGACATTGTAATCAATATAGGGTTCTTTGCCAGCGTTAGCCTGAGCATCAAAAGTAAAGGTAGGTGAACCCTGTTCAAAATCAATTCTTAGTTCTGAAATTTGAATAGTGTCGGCACCGGTTGGAATGATGGCAGAAAGAATATCAAAGGTGCGAGATAGGACTTTTTTGTTGTTAGTCAAAGTAGAAATATTGCCAAGCTGATCTTTGATGGTAAGAAAATCCGTTAAATCAGAATACGAATTAAGCTTATCGGAGAGATTGCTGATTGTATTTTGTTTGCTAGCGACAACTGCACTTTGACCACCCATAATGAGACCGGCAATAGCTGTAACGCCCACACTCGCAACAGCAACAACGATACAAAGGAAGAAAATAAAGTTGCGCAATTTGAGCGCTCTGATCATTTCGCCTTTGATATCTGGGACTAGATTGATCTCACGTGCCATTAATCGTTACTCCTTTCTGATAGACCAATCGCAACAGCGAATTCGCTGGCGACATTTTGCAAGGCATTTTGCTGACCATTGGTGGTGCGAACAAGTTGCCACGGGTTACCTTTGACAGTTGAGACGTTGGTTTTCGATTCGATATATTCGGCAAAGAGTGGGATCATATCGGCATAGCCCGAGAGAACAATACCGCCAACTTTACCATTAATGTACTTGGTCTGGAAGAAACGGACGGATTTGGCGAGTTCGGAAGCGAAGTTATCAAGGTGAGAACTCAGAACGGTAAAGACTTGGCCTTCAGCCTGATGCTGGTCTAGGCCAAATTTGAGAATAAACTGACGGGCCTGATCTTCGCGAACGTTTAGACCACCCGCCACGGCTTTGACAATGACACCAAAACCACCCGGGATAGAACGAACGAGACGAGGCTGACCTTTGAAGGTGATAACTAGGTCTGTAGATTTTTCCCCATAATCTACGATCATAGTAGCGTCAATGGCGCCTGGTGGAGTAAGTGCCCTGGCCATTGCAAGAGGCTCTGGCTCCATAGCAACAATATTAAGTCCGGTTTTCTCAATCATTTCCATAGTGGACTCAGCGTAATCCTTGGCGACGGATGAGACTAAGACCTCAGTCTTGGCTGGGTCGTTGGGACTGACACCGAGAATAACATAGTCAGCCTTGGCATCGCTCATGGCCATCGGGACATATTTATCGATTTCGTATTTGAAGGATTTTTTGAGCTCTTTCTCGGGGAGAGTTTCGGTCTCGACGATGGAAGTGAAGGTCTTGCTGGCAGGGAGACCTATCGCGATGTTTTTAGTCTTGATACCTGCTTGATTCACGGCACCCAAAATTGCTTCGCCTAGGCGTTTTTTACCAAGGTCAGAGGAATCTTGTGTCAGTTTTTGGTCGATAGGCACATATGCGAATTTTTGTAGAGTCCAACCACGTTGGGCCCCACCAGAAAGTTGCACGATTCGCATCGAGTTCGTTCCTATATCTAGGGAGAAGAAGTCGCCCACGCCATGCAATAAATTCATATTTATTATTATATGCTTATGTTTCTTTATTGTCAATAAAAATGTTGGCTTAAATACGATTCACTACACCTCGGAAGCTTCGCAATTATGCCACTAACATTAATAAATAAAATCTTTCCTGATTTCCGGATTTGCCCTTTAAGGTATTGTCGTGTTTGTTGATGATGATAAAACCGTTCTGCTTGAGCCATTGTTCGAAATCTTTGATGATATCGCGACGGATTTTGTCGTTTTTGACGACACCTCTTACGAGCTGGTCGGGCTTGGCTTCGAACTGGGGTTTTAGCATTACTAGGTACTCTACGTTTTGTCGTTTTACGTATTCTAGTATTGGTTTTAAACTAGTAAATGAAACATCTGCCAAAATAACATTTATTTCATTGCCTAGTTTGAAATCAAAAATATCGGTTTTTTCGTGGAGATCGACGCGAGGGTCGTGGCGGAGGGTGGGGAGCATCTGGTTAGTTCCCTTCTCGACGGCGATGACCTTTTTCGCGCCGTGGTCGAGGGCGTACTGTGTGAAGCCACCGGTGGAAGAACCGATGTCGAGAATCGTCTTGCCGTGGAAGTCAAAACCAAAAGTCTTAGCGGCATCAGCCAATTTAAGATAGCCGCGAGTGGGTTCTCCAGCGGGGGTCCTGCCGGCTGCTGTCCTCCCCCAAAATTGATGGCAATTTTGGGGGTCCCCCTCCGCAGCCGTCACCCTCCTCGCTCGCAAACCCCGATTATTTCTTGCGTTCGCGGTAAGCATATGTGTCAGTGTCCACGGAGACGATGTCGCCTTCTTTAATAAACGCTGGGACTTTGATGATAACACCGGTCTCAAGCGTAGCGTCTTTCATCACAGAGCTGGTGGTGTCGCCTTTAACTGCGGTCTCGGTGTAAGTGACGGTGAGCCAAATGTTCTTAGGAAGCTGGAGGTTGATAGGAGTACCGTTGTAGAATTGGATTTCCATCTCGTCACCATCTTTCATGAAATCTTTGGCATCGCCGACCATATCGGCTGCGAGTTCGTATTGTTCGAAAGTCTCTGGATCCATAAAGTAGAACTTTTCATCGTCTTTATAGAGGTACTGAACTTTCTTCGTCGTCACTTCGGCGGGCTCGATTTTCTCTTGACCTTTGAAAGTCTTGGGGAGGAGGGCGCCGGTGATGAGGTTTTTGACCTTAACATTTACGATGGAGCCGCCTCGGCCCATAACTTTTTGAGAGTATTCTACCACCTTATACGGCTGGCCGTCTAAAGTGATAAGGGTGTTTTTCTTTAGATCTGTGGGTCCGTACATATTTACTCCTTATTTAGTAACAAATGGTAAGAGTGCCAAGTGGCGAGCGCGCTTGATAGCGACCGCGAGCTGGCGCTGTTGTTTGGTGGACAAGCCAGTTTTGCTCATTGGTTCGATACGACCATAGCTATCGATATAGCGCTGAAGAGTCTTCACGTCGCGATAATCGAAGTATTGGTTCGGATCAGCTTTAAATTTTTTCATATTCTATTTTCCTTCCTTAATTTTGATTAAAATGGTACCTCACTGAGGTCAATCTCACCTTCGGGGATATCATCAGGGATGGCTTCCTCGGCGGGCGTTTCGTTGGATGCAGTGGTGTCGTAACCACCGTAGCTGCCGGAGTTACTATTGTCACGGTTGCCAGAGCCAGCGAAGTTGAAATCTTCGACGACGATTTCGGTACGAGAACGGCGAACGCCGTCTTTACCCTCAAAACTGCGTTGTTCGAGGCGACCGGAAACGAGCACACCGGTACCCTTTTTGGCGTACTGATTAATCATCTCGCCGAGTTTGCCCCAAGCGGAACAGTCGATAAACGAAACCGATTCTTTTTGCTCGCCACTGGCGTCCTTATAGATGCGATTAACCGCTACCGAGAAGGTACAGACATTGGCACCATTTGAGGTGGTGCGAAGTTCTGGGTCACGAGTGAGATTACCAGTGATGATTGCTTTACTAAACCCACGCATAAAAATTATTCTCCTTTTTCTTCAGTTGATTTTTTTGCTGATTTTGCCTCAGCTCTGGATTGCATTTTGGCCTTGCGTTCGTCGGTGCGGACGAGAAGGGTACGCAAAATTTCATCATTGATGTTAAAAGTGGATGAAATTTTGGCTGGCGCCTCTGGTGGCAAGGCGACTTCAAAATAATAATAAATGGCAAATTCGTGTCCCTTGATGGGATAGGAGAGGCGCTTTTTGCCGTCAACCTCTTCTTTGTTGATTTTGCCACCACTTGCCTCGATGGTCTTTTTGACCTTGTCGAGGGCGGGGTCGATATTCATCTCGAGATCGGGATGAAATACGACGGTGAGTTCGTAGTCTTTCATAGACACTCCTTTGGTTAAAGCAAACACAGATTTTACACTTGTTTGCTGAGCTAATATTGAAGTAATTATATCACAGGTTGGCAAGATTATCAAATTCTTCCATAGAACTAATCAAGAGGTCGCGGGGTTTGTTGCCATTTTGGGGGCCGATGACGCCGATTTCTTCAAACCAGATGGCGAGGCCGGAGACGAAGCCGTGGCCTTTGCCGAGGTAGGTCTGGAGCATTGCGGTGGAGAATTTACCTTTGTTTAGAGAGATTTCGACGGCTTTTCTAACGATGGGGTCCTGGGGGTCGAAGCGCCGACCAAGATCACCCATACCGCCGGAGTCGGAGGACATGCCTTTGATGGCGACCTGTTGAGAGATAACTTCGTCGTTATATTCTGGCGGTCGCTGAGCGCGGAGGAAGTCAGTGACTTTATTGATGTCGTCATCGGAAGCCCAGGCACCTTGGATACGACGAGGCTTGCCCATCATCTCGGTGGTGAGGAGAAGCATGTCACCTTTACCGAGGAGCTTTTCGGCGCCACCTTGGTCAAGCATAATACGGGAATCCATCTGGGAACCGACAGCGAAAGCGATGCGGCCAGGGATATTGGCTTTAATCAGACCGGTGATAACTTTGACCTCTGGACGCTGGGTGGCAAGAACGAGGTGAATGCCGGCAGCACGACCTTTCTGGGCGATGCGGACGATCAGCATCTCGAGGTCTTTGCCTGCCATCATCATCAGATCAGCCATCTCGTCGATAATGATAACGATGTAGGGCATTTTGCCTTCTTTTTCGGGGTTATCGTTTTTGGCCATTTTGGCGTTGTAGTCGGCGATGTTTTTGACCTTTTCCCCAGCCATTAGAGTGTAACGGCGCTCCATTTCGCCGACCGCCCATTTCATAGCGGAGAGGGCCTTTTCGGTCTGGGTGATGATAGGAGTAAGGAGGTGCGGGATGTCTTGATATTGAGCCATTTCGACTTGTTTGGGGTCGACGATGATAAGCTTCATGTCAGAGGGGGCGTTACGGTAGAGGAGCGAGCTAATGAGGGTGTTGGTCATTACGGATTTACCTGAACCGGTAGTACCAGCGATAAGGAGGTGGGGCATTTTGGCGAGGTTGGCGACGACGGCTTTGCCGGAAATGTCCTTCCCTACTGCAAAAGTAAGGGGGTCGTCGGCCTTTTTCCATTCGTTTGATTCGAGGACGCCACGGAGGCGGACGTCGGCGGAGCGGGCGTTGGGGATCTCGACACCGACAGAGCGGGTGCCGGGAATGGGGGCTTCGATACGAATCTTATCGACGGCGAGGTTAAGGGCGAGCTCTTTATCGCGGGCGAGGATTTTCGATAGGTTGACGCCGGCCGGGGGCTTCATAGTATACTGAGTGACGCGAGGACCAACGTTGGCACCTTCCATTTCGACATCGATGCCGAACTCGGCAAGGGTAGATTTGATGATGTAGGCATTTTGCTGGATGTTACCGGCGTCGGCGGGTGATTGCTTCTTCTCGAGGAGGTCGGTAGTGGGCATCTTCCAGTCGGGGTCATTTACAGCGACGAGAGCAGTGGGCTCTTTGGCGGGCTCGGGCTTCGCGGGAGCTTTGATGTTGTTTTTATGGAGGAGGCCGCCTTTCATCGGAGCGGGCTGAGATTCGGTAGTGCCGACACCGGAATTGACTTTGATCTCGAGCTGACCGAGTTTTTTGGGTTTCTCAGCTTCGTCGCCATTTGGCTTAGCCTTGCCGGATTTGACGAGATTCTTGGTGCCTTTGAACATCGTGATGGGAGAGAGCTGGAGGATGAAGGCGAGAGTAATGAAAATGAGAAGAATATAGATGAAGATAACGAAAGCCTGGTCGAGAGCCTGGGTCATAATGCCGTTTAGCCAATCACCGACGTAACCACCGGCGCCCCAGATGGCACCGATACCGGAAAGCCAAAGGAGCATCAGAATACTAGCGATGTAAACGGGGATAGCGACGCGGTTGTTTTCGGCGCGGAAGATTCGGATGGCAAGATAGACGAGAATGGCGGGGATGAAATAGGTGGCGAGACCGAGGGTCTTGTTGATGGCGCCGTGGACGGAGTTAAGGGCGGAGCCGCCGTGACCGAACCAAGTGATGACAAAAAAGAGAGCAGCAGCAATCATCAGGACTGCGATGGTTTGACGCCAAAAGCCGCCTGGGAGCTCGTGCTCGACGGGGGCCTCCTTGGTGCGCCGCTTTGCCTTGGATTTGGTGGTGCGGCCTTTAGTGGGTTTACGTTTCCTACTAGCCATAATCTAATTGTAGCACACTTTATATTTTGGCGGAAGTATGGTAGAATGTGGAGAGACTGGGATGTCGCCAAGTGGTAAGGCAACGGGTTTTGGTCCCGCCATTCGCAGGTTCGATCCCTGCCATCCCAGCCATTTTTGTTGACATTTCTGTTGACGCCTTATTGACTTTATGTGGATAATGTGGTATAATTAAGGCAATATGCTGTTTTGTTTGAAAGGGGGATGAATATGGATAAAACAACACGTTCCTTAGAATCAAAAGATTTTACGGAAAAACTGCTTGGGTTTAAGAACCCGGATGAGTGGCTCCAGATAGCGAACGGTTTCAGTACCGACGCCACGAATGACAAGTTTCATAATGTTAGGTGGGCGTTTGGTCAGTTACTTAAGGCTTGCGAAGAACAGTTGGTAAAGGCAGACGAATGTTTAACTGTCGTGAATGACAGGTTAGAGGAATTGGGTATAGCAGAGGAAAAAGTTACCTGGATCAAGGCGGGTTATCCTCGTGAGTTTAAGGCGATTGCCGAAAAATTCGGTTATACCTGTGAAAATATGCGCGAACTGGTCGAGGACAGTAAAAGGTTGAGACAGGAGTTGGAAGAAAATGAGAAAAAATATATGATTGCTATTAAAATGGCAAACGATTATCTCTATAGGTTAAGCATGCTCGACCGTAAAATCAACAACTAAAACTTGCAATGTTGCCACTTGTTGGCAACATTTTGCTATTTAGGGTAAGATAGAGCCTATATTATAGTCTGAAATATTCACGGTGTGATATAATCAAGATATGAAAATATTAGGGATTGAGACGAGTTGTGATGAGACGGCGGCGGCTGTAGTTTTGGATGGGCGTGAGATTTTGTCGAATGTGGTGGTGAGCCAAATTGATATTTTTGCGGAGTATGGCGGTGTGATACCAGAGGTGGCGGCGAGGTCACACCTGGAGGCGGTGCTGCCGGTGGTGGATAAAGCTTTATATGATGCGGGGTGTTCTTGGGAAGATATTGATGCGATTGCGGTGACACACGCGCCGGGGCTACTTGGGTCCCTGTTAATCGGGACTCTGACCGCACGGACCCTGGCAATTCTACATAATAAGCCCCTTTATGCGGTGCATCACTTGAAATCACACGTGTATGCGAATTGGCTCTCTGGTGGAAAAGTTGAACCTGCTTTTCCTTTGCTGGCGCTGGTGGTGTCAGGGGGGCATACGCAGATATTGTATATGCGAGGGCACAACCAATTTGAAATTGTGGGGACGACGGTAGACGATGCGGTGGGGGAGTGTTTTGATAAGGTGGCGAAGATACTGGGTCTTCCCTATCCGGGCGGACCCAGTGTTGCTTTAGCGGCTGAATCTGGTGATGCATCTCGATATAAGTTGCCACGTCCAAAGGTGGAGAGGCTCAATTTTTCGTTTTCGGGGCTTAAGACAGCGGTTTTACGCGCTGTGCAGAAGGAAGTGGGGGTGCCGATTTCGTATCCGTCGCATAAACTGGCCGAACTTTTAACCCCGCAACAGGTGGCTGATTTTGCGGCGTCGTTTCAGAAGACAGCGGTAGAGATACTGGTTGAGAAGCTGGGAAAAGCATTGGAGCTGTTCCCTGACACCAAGTCTATTGTGGTCGCCGGAGGGGTGAGTGCGAATGAAGAACTGAAGAAGAGCTTTATGCTTCAGAAAAAGCAATTTTCAAATCTCTCTGTATTCTTCCCTTCCGCTCAACTCTCCGGCGACAACGGGGCGATGGTGGCGGCGGCGTGCTACTATGAGATTCAGTCGGGGGTGAAGCCGACGGACCCGTATAAGCTCAATATTTATCCGAGAGTGGCGATTGATAAAGAGAACTAGAAGTTGGAGAAGTACTGAGACCAGTGGGTTTGGTATTGGGTGGAGGGGTCGAAATGAAAGCCGACGGAGAGTTTGGTAAAGTCGGGGTTTAAGATGTTGGCACGGTGGGTCTCAGAGTTCATCCAAGCGGCAACGGTGGTCTCGGGGGAGACGGCGGAACTACCAACGACGAGATTTTCGCCTTCAGCATAGGATGAGCTGTCGTCGGGGCTATCGCAAGCGGTGCTCCAGGGGCGACCGTCGGGGCGGGTATGGGAATAGAGCTGAACGAGCTCTTCGGCTCTGGTCTCGGCGGCGTCAGCACAAGTGTCACCCCAGGTGAGCTTATCAAGGCCATTACGAACACGCTCTTGATTGACTAGAGATAAGACTTCGTATTCCCATCTGAGTTTGGGCGGCTCGACGACAATAACTTCAATGGTGTCGCGGCGGGTGCCGTCATACGTACCGGCGGTGATGGTAGTGGTGCCGGTGCTTTTGATGATGGGAAAACGGCAAGTGTCGGATGAATAACCAAGCCAAGTCCTGGCACCGCTGTAAAAACCAGAGATAACATCGGTATTGCTGGTCTGCCAATACATATCGCCGAGGTCAGACAGGCCGCCGCCGACGCAAATGTCATAATTGGCGGTCTGGTAGATGGTGATGGTCTCCTCACCCCACAGTTCCCCATCTGGGACTGGAGCAGAATCAACACCCGTGACGGTATGGACGGAGGTCTGGTAGGCTTTTTGGGCATCAGTGAGTTGGGTTGTAGTACTACTTTCGGCGTCGACAAGCTCGGAGGCTTGCACGTCGCCGCCATTATCATCGCTGCGTTCATCTACTACCCTAAAATTCATCCCGCCGTTTAGCAATATCGCCCCTGATATGAGGATCCCGGCTAGCACAATCGCCGCCGCATTAAACGACAAAAGGATGGTCATTCTAGTTTGCTTGAGGGCTGCAGCTGCCATGCGCTATACCTTGTGACTTTCCTCGACAAGGGCCGATAGCATGTCCACGACGGCTTCAATCTTGACGAATTCTCTTCTTTGAAAAGATTTTCCATTAACTTTTTTGCCGAGTACGAGTTTGCCTATCTCCTTGCCTTGGCTACTCCTTAGCACCGCAATTTCAGAGATATTAAAGCCATTTTCTAGAGTCTTTTCTGGCGATTTGACCCACATGCGACCATCGATAGGTTTTAATTCTATTATTTCCGTGATTTCATCAGCGGAAATACGCATATTATTGGTGGTATAGGTATGCTTAGATAAAACTAAAGCACAATCTTCATAGTGCAATGTATCGGCGAGAAATTGGACAACTTCTTTGGGGTTAAATTCTTTCGGTACGATATTATCTAGTTTCTTGGCGATGTAACCTAACTGAATTTGATCAGATAGAAAACTGGCTTTCATGAAATTGGTTAGCTCTGAAAGAGCGGGCATAAGAGCTAGTAAGAAAACGGCCAAAATACTATTTAAGAGTAGCACCTCTCCAGAGGGATTAGGGGTTCTAAACAAGGCGGCAAAAACAATGTAGAAGACTAGCAGATAGATGATTACGGCAGTCGCAGTAAGGATAACATAGGACATGATTTTCATCCATTTGGTGGAAATATTGAGAGTGCGGAATTTGACCACAGAATAGTAGAAGGACATAATGGAAATAATGGTGGCCATAGGACCAATCCAAATGAGATTGGGTAAAGAAGTGATTAGAATTAGATCGAAAATCAGGGCCAAAATCCCACCAATGGAAAGACCGACATAGAAGACCTTAAGGCCGGTTTTAAGACTGGTGTTGGTAGTTTCTTTGATGCGTTTTAAGAGGAAACTGGAGAAAACAAACGAAATTAAGAAAAAATAAGCAATTACGGCGAAATAATACCAGCTATAATTGATGAAGATTTGGACATAGCCTTGAGATAAGTCATAAGAACTATAGAACAGCGATGAATCATAAGCAAGTAAGGCAACAAGTAAAGCGCCAAACAGCGCGAAAATAAAGGTCGAAGATTTGCCGCCTTTGTAGCGCCAGCCAAGGAATGCCAAAAGTCCGACATCGCAAAGCGTAACACCGGCAATGATGCAAGTGACAACTGTATGGACAAATTCGGGGGAGGCGTCGGGCATTTTGAGAGCAATGACAATGGCGATGGTCCAAAGAGCGGCGCCAAGAGTAGCTAGAAGGAAATAAATGGAGCTTTTTTTCTCTGACTTTTGGCTACCGAAGAAAATGGAAACCCCGGACAAAACAGCCACAACGATGGCTGCAATTAATAGTACGCGAATAAGCTGCATAGACCTCCTTAGTTACTTGTTTTGATTATAGCATAAACGCTAAAAAAATACCACCCGAATTGCTCGGGTGGTAAAAGTGCTGATTTTTCTTAAAGTGTTTCTAGTAATTTGTAATTGATTTTACCGCTGCTCATCAAGGGGATTTCGTCAGTAAAGACAATTTCCCTGGGCATTTGGTAATCGAGCAAATATGCCGATAAAGCTTGGCGGAATTCGCCTTCTGTGATGCTATCCTGTTTGAACTCTGGCTTTAAGGCTACGAAGGCCTTGGCTCCAGTCTCATCTGGTGTGACTATGACGGCGTTCTGATAAACGCAATCCAGCTTAGAGATGGCCTCCTCGACAGTTTCGCAGTTGACCTTCTCGAAAACACCTTTGGCGATGAAGAAACGCCGTTCCCTGCCGACAAAGCTAACATAGCCGTTCTCGTATAACTTGAGGTAATCTCCAGTTTTGAAGAAGGTTTTGTCGCCTCTTTTGACGAAGTGTTTCCGAGTGAGCTCCTCGTCGCCAAAATAGCCTTGGCAGAGAGAAGCAGCGGAGACAATAGCCTCGCCTTCTTCGCCGTATTTAACTTCATTGCCGTTTGCGTCTACGAGCAGCCACTCGGGGCCGATGTAAAATTTGCCAGCGGTACCTGGGACGTGAGGGATATGGTCGTTATAAGTACCGATGCATAAACCCTCTGAAATCCCGTAGTTGTTGCGAATCTCTGCCTCGGAATTATGCTCTCTGAAATACTTGATACCATCTTCGTAATCTTTCTCGTGGAGAGCTGCGCCAGCGCAGAAAAAAGCAACGAGCGTAGAGAGGTCAGTATTCTCCGGCGTCAAATCCATAAACTGCCTTAAAGTCAAAGGTGAGCCATAAATATAGCTCGGTTTTAACTTGTAGTAGTTTGCGACATCCTCAGGAGCAGCGCCAGCCAGAACGACTGGATTGCCGCCCATAATGTTCACAAACAGAGGCATCCAACCATAACCGTGATAGTACGAAGCCTGGCAAAGAGCCTTTTTGACATTCTGGTCTCTGGTGTCAGTGCCAGTAGAGTTAGCAGCGTAGATTAACGCGGCAAAGATGGCACGATTGGAGAAAGGCAAGGTCTTAGGCTTCGAGGAAGAACCAGAAGTTTTGAGATACAACATCGGTTCGTCGCTCGGCGAAAGACTGTTACTCTCTATCTCGTTAACAATACCCGCGATGGGAATAGAGATGGAGTTTAACGCGTGCTTAAATCCACGAGGTGAGTCAGTGGCAGGCTTCGCAATGAGCCAAACCTTGGTGTCGCTAGCGCGGGCCTGGACTTGGCCAGCAAAACTAGCCGGTTCGTCGTAGAAAAGGATTACATCGGGGTGATGGGTATCCAACTCCTCGTAAAATAAATCCAATTCTTCCCTCACGATGGGCTTAATGATAGCCACTTTGATGCCGATAGCGTTGGCTCCGAAAGTGGCGACTATGCCTTCGTAAGAGTTGGGAGTGACTATCATAATTTTATCTCCGGATTTGAGGCCTTTTTCTAAAAGCCAGCCGGAGAATTTGATGGTGTCATCTCTCAACATCTGCTTGGTGTACGTGTGGTCGCCTGCTTCTTCGATGGCAAGCTCCTCGAGATGCCCGCCGTTGATTTGCGAAAATGTCGCAAACATAGATGCAGGGAGTATCTCGGGATGTAACTTTTCTTCGGAAATGCCCTGAAGATGTGTTTTATCAATTGATGGGTAACCTGTTTTCATATATAATGCCCCCCTTCGGTTCAGAAATTTTGAACAGTTACTACAGTTGATACAATTTCTACAGTTTCGAACAGAAAAATCAGCTTATTAATGTGCAATCTTTTTTCTAGATTTCGCTTATATTATACCTTTTTGTGATAGATTTGTCCAGAGGAAGGGTAGTGGTGTGAATCAAGTTAGTAAGGCTCGGAAGGGTTCGATTAGGAAGGCGGCGGCGAAAATGAGGATGATGGCAAAAATGAGAAGAGTGCGGAGGAGGTTGAGGGGCCTAGAGATGCGATAGATGAGAGCGAGGTCGATGATGAAGGTAATGGTGGCGGAGAAGAAAATCAGCTCGGGGCGGGTGAGGTGGAGGTTGGTTGAGACAATAGAGAGGACAAGCATAGCGAGCGAGACGGCGATGCCGGTAGGGATAGAGTATTTTTTGATGTTGGTGGTGAATTGGTTTTTGATACGGGCGGTGTTTTTCTCGAGGGCGAGGATGAGACCCGGTAAGCCGATGCAGGCGAAATTAAGCAGGGACATCTCGATGGGGGCGTAGGGGTATTCGAGGGGGAGGATGGTAAAGAGGACGGCGAGGATGCTGGCGTAGACAGTTTTGGTAAGGAAGAGGGTGGTGGAGCGCTCGAGGTTGTTGATGGATTGGCGACCTTCGTCGATAATGCTAGGGACGGCCTCGAAGCCGGAATCTAAGAGGACGAGCTTGGCGGAGCGGCGGGCGGCGTCGGAGCCTTCACCGATGGCAATGCTGACATCGGCTTCTTTCATAGCCAAAATATCATTAACGCCGTCTCCCGTCATAGCGACGGTGCCACCCTTTTTTTTGAGGGCTTTGATGAGTTGCTTTTTCTGGGCGGGTTTAACGCGGGTGAAGATGTTGAAAGTTCTCACGAGTTTGTCGTAATTGGGGGTGTTGATGGTTGAGAGGTCGATGCCGTTAATGTCTTTGACGCCGGTTTTTTCGGCGATGGTTTGGACGGTTTTAAGGTTGTCGCCGGAGATGATTTTGACGTCGACGGCGTTATCGTAGAAATAGTTGATAATCTCCTTGGCGTCGGGGCGGAGTTCGTCTTCGAGGGTGACGAAACCTAATAATTTAAAAGAAGGGGTCCTGACCGACATGCCTTTTCGGGGATGGATCTCCATGCGAGAATACCTGTTGTGCTCGGCGGGTCCTGCCGGACCTTCTCCCTCCCCAAAATTTTTGCTTCGCAAAACATTTTGGGGTCCCCTTCCAGGTCCGTCACCCGCCGATGTAACATTCTCTCGTTTCACCACCGCTAGGGTGCGATAATTGCCATCTGGCGTTGTAGCTTCGTGAGCGATTATTTCGGGGGCGCCAAGGAGGTAAGTGGCACTCGCCGTGATGACGCCGGAGTATTTGCGGTCGGAGGAGAAGGGGATGATTTCCTTGATTTGCTCTGTGGGCGTAAATTTGGCCTTTTTTAGCAGTTTTGCCTTCAAGGCGGTACTGGTGGCGTTATCGGAGTCCTGGGCGCTTAGAATAAGCTTAAGCGCGGTTTCTAGGGCATTCTTGTCGTAGGGTGCTGATGGGATAAGGTCTTTTACGGTCATTTTGCCGGTAGTAAGGGTGCCGGTCTTGTCGAGGGCGATGGTATCGACGCGGGCGAGGGTCTCGACGGAATAGAGGTCCTGGACGAGAACCTTTTTCTTGCTGAGGCGGATGGTGGCGAGGGCGAGAACTGAGCTGGTGAGGAGGATGAGGCCTTCGGGAATCATATTGATAAGACCGGCGACGGTGCTGGTGACGGCGACTTCGGTGGTGGTGCCGTCTACGCGGAACCTTGCCCAGAGGAGGAGGGCGCCAATGGGGATGAGGGCGAAACTGATGTATTTGACGATGTTATTCATAATAGTGAAGAGTTTGGAATCGGCGGTCTTAATAGTGTGGGCGTTTTGTTCGAGTTTGTTGATGAAATTATCGGCACCGACGGCGGTAGCAGTGGCCTTACAGGTGCCGGAGACGATAAAACTACCAGAGGTGAGCTGGTCGCCCGGTTTCTTGGCGATGTTGTCCTGCTCGCCCGAGATGAAGGCTTCGTTGACTTCGACGTTTCCCTGTTCGATACGGCTGTCGACGAGAACTTGGTCGCCGAGGGAGTAGACGATGAGGTCGCCTTCGACGAGGTCGGACTGGTCGATTTGTCTTGGCTGGCCGTCCCTAATGACCGTGGGTTGTTGCTCGGAGAGAATGCGGAGTTTGTCGACAGTGCGTTTGGCGCGGACTTCGTTGATAATACTGATTAGGGTGTTCGCAATAGCGATGAGGATGAAGAGGAGGTTTTTGTACGAGCCAACAGAGACAATCATCAGAGCGAGGATGAGGTTGACGAGGTTAAAAATCGTGAGGGTGTTTCTCAAGATAATCTTGCCGATGGTGGCGGAGTTTTTGCGGGGGGCGCGGTTAACCCTTCCCTGTTTGATTTTGGTAGCGACTTCAGCGCTGGTGAGACCGTTTAAGTTCATAGGATAATTGTAGCACATTAGGAAATGATGACAATTGGATATGAATGGGGGCGAAAAATATGTGTAGTTTTGTCAAGAATATGTGTAGTTTGTGTGTAGTTTTTCAAGGGTGGCTAGGGGTTCAGTGTCAGGAACCGCTGACGCACCTAATACTGTTGCCGTAGTACTTATTGACGCTACCGGTACCCGGGGTCATATACGAGCTATACAGGTACAGGTAGTACGAAGTGACGTTATTGCCCGCAGTAGACGACCAATAGTTGCCGCTGCTGCCCCTAACGTTAGCAGACGACGTATCGAAGTAGCCAGAGTAGAGGAAGTTGTTCGGGAAAGCACGCCAGGCTTTAGACATAGCATCACCAGTAGGAGTAGTACTAGAATCTGAACTTGCACCGGTACCACCAAGTTGTGTATCCAGATATGAGAAGCCTCCTGCGGTAGTGCCTTTACTGTTTGCTGTGTTTCTACCATATGGTAATCTCCAACCAGTGGGGCAAAGTGAAGTATTAGCGGCTTCGGATGGGGTATAACCATCCGTCATTATTGTAGTATTATAATAACCGGTATTAGCCATAGCAGCAGCCCAAGTGTAGTAATTACCATAACTGTACATTGCTGAGCTGTTGGTGGTAGGTGAGGAGGCACGAGCGGAGGTGTTAGTATTATTATAGCGTGGCATACGGGAGCCAGCGTATCTAGTTTGGCTGATATCTATAGTGGCAGTACCGGACTGCGTACCAGCATAGTAAAGCGAGTTAGCTGTAGTAGCCGCAGTGGCAGAACTGGAGTCAGCTGTGAAGTTGGCAGATTCAGCGTCTGCTAGACCAGCGAAGTCACCATAGGTAGCGCTTGTGCCATAACCTTGGGCAAGGGCACCGGTACTATTGTCGCTGTTGGTGCTTTCTAGTCTTAAGTTCTCAATCATCCAGCATTGTCCATCGGCGAGCTTTGCTACGGCATAAGTCTGACTATCTCTTTGGTCAGTCAGAGCTGTGATACTTTGGCTGAAGATATTAGTGGCTTGATCTGCCGCGGTAAGTGAGGAGCAACCATTCCAGCTTTGAATACTGCCAGCTGATTTAACCCAAACCGCATAAAGGCTTAAGCCCTTATTAGTTTCGGAATACTGTCCAGCCGTAAAGATAATGTATTCTTGTGGACCATAGAAATTGGCACTGGCGTTAGTAGCATAGTCATAAGCATCGCTCCACCCTGCGAAGCCATAACCAGTCCGAGAGAAGTTAGAGGCCAGCAGTGTAGCAGAAGTGGCTGAGCTAGAGATAGTTTGGCATCCCATTGTGCCTTCATAGGTACTAGCATTGGCATAGTAACAGATCTTATTAGCCTGAGTGGTCTGTGGCTGTGCTGGTATTTCCGTAGCAGGATGTACCAAGGTAAACTTCACTTTCCCCACATAGTCCCCAGTAGCTTGGGTACTGGAAATGTAAGCGCCGTAGGTGAGGTCAATGGATGAACCAGTAGCATTTGCGCTAGCTACGGCATCAGTCACTGAGTCCATATGAGCTACTTTAGTGTAGGTAGCTGGAATAGCCGAATATGATCCAAATCCTCCATCAATGGTAGTAGCATAAGTTCCGGTAGTGACTTGAGATAGGCTCATATTCCAGTTAGATGCTGATGAACCAGTGCCGGTATTAAACTCAGTGGTACCGTTAGACATTTTGTTATTACCGAATTCATTGTTGGTGTAGCCTACCGCATAGATAGCAAAACCACCAGCGTCATTACATATAGTCTTTAAGGTGGTAGAGCCAATCTCGGTCTGAGATGAACCAGCTGGGACTTCAGCAGTGTGAGCAGTGTTTACCGTAGCAGTCAGAGTACAAGCAGAACCTACGGTGACGGTAGCCGTAGCGGAATCCGCGTAGGTAGCACTATCCCCTGACATTAAAAAAGCACCGGTCAGTATAGTCAGCCCCACTACACCACTCAGTGCTAATAGTTCATAATTGATTCTCTTATGAGAGAGAGAGAGACGAATTTTTCATGGCTGCTAATGGGGCTCTCGTACTCCCCTGCCTCGTCTTATTGGTTACGGTTTTCATATTTTGATTGTAGCACAAGTTGAAAATTTTTGAAAAATTTGATATTCTTACAATTTGAAATTCATACTTGACACGTGATTATGAATTTGCTAGGATTATGAATGAAAGGTGAGCTATGGAAATTATCAAAAATGGAGAAAAAATGAGTTACGCAGTAAGTATCAATTCGTCGGGACAGGCGACGATTCCGAAGGCGATTCGGGATTTACTTGGGATAGTACCGGGGGAGAATCGGCTGGTGTTTGATATTGTGAAGGGGAAGGTGGTGCTGTTTCGGGAACCTTCTAGGAAGGAAATGCTAGAGGCTTCGCTTAATAAAATTTGGGGGAATATCGAAAAAGAGAAAAAGAAGAATCCGGAGTTTGCTAAAAACTATGAAAAATACAAGGGGATGACTTTTAATGAAGTACGCGACGCGTATGATGCAACCCCTGAGGGCAGACGGGAGTTTAAGGAGAAATATGGAATCGACATATAGAGAATCTTCGATTGATAGCTGTTTGCTGCTTCGTATTATCCAGAGAAATAATCTTGAGCAATGTCAAAAGGCGATAGATTTGCTCCTCGGCGGGCGGGATTTCTATCTTGATGATGTCGCGATTATGGAGACTATCTACGTGCTGACGAAGGCAAAAATGCCTAGGGACGAGATTGTCGATATTATGATGACTTTTTTGAATAACCCGATGATAAACTACGACAGACATTTCTTTGCTGGGGTTTTTGAGAAATATGCTTCACATCCTTCGCTCTCGTTCGACGACTGCGTGCTAGAGGCGCGGGTTGCAATGAAACGAAAAGAGCCGCTGTGGACGTTTGATAGGAAGTTTGCGAATCAGTCGGAAGTGGCGAAGCTGTTGGATTAGATTTTGTGGTGGTTCGGGGGACGTGAGATGGTTGGATTAGCTACGAGACGGTTCGGGAGCGTGAGATGGTTGGATTGGCTGTGAGACGGCTTGGGGACGTGGGAGTGTTGAATTAGTAGTGCCTCAGTTTCGATAATAGGCGATGGAGGTGATAGAAGAGCGGGTTAATCGGTAGCTCGTAGTCTCCGATAAGCTCGAGGACTTGTCCTGTGGCTTCGCTAGTGAAGCCTTTTTTAAAGTCGTAGATGCCGTAGTCTGGGCTAGATTTGTCGGGGAGGCCTTGGATGCCGTAGAAGTTGTAGCGTTTGAAGCCGTGGTCGATGGCGTACTTGATCATATGCCATTGGATGAGGTATTGGGCGTTGTAGTCTTTCATATACTTTTCGTCGCTACCGGAGAACAGATAAATGACCTCGTCGCCGTAGAGGATAAACATTGCGGCTGAAAGAGGTATTCCATCGGCTTCCGCTAACAGGAATATGACTTCTCCTCTAGGGTGGAAGAGGTCGTACATCTGCTCGTAATATGACAATGGTTTGTCGGTGAAGTGGCGGCGGTGACTGGTGGATTCGGTGATTTGCTTGAAGATGCCGAGTTCTTCCCTTTTGAGTTCGCGGATAGTGACGCCCATTTTTTCGGCTTTTCGGATGTGGTTGCGGGTGTTTCGCTTCATTTCGGAAAAAATTTGTTCGGAGGTGCGGTTTTCGAGCTTCAAAATGAATTGGTAGTGGGGGGTGGAGTCGGTGGTGAGGCGCTGGAAGCCGAGATTTTGGAGATTCTTGAGGGCTTTTTGGTGATTGAAGCCGTTTTCGACAACTTCACCGGCGCGGTCACGTTCTACTAGCTGGAAATTAGGGTCAATCTGGAGGGCGTAGCCATTGTGGGATTTGAGGTAATTCCTCAGATTCTTGAAGAAGAAGTTGGTCGTGGCGGTGTCCTCGAGGTTTAGTAAGGGACCGCCAGGGGCGATGAAGGTAGATTTGCCGAGAAAGGTAGGTCTTGCGATGAGCATAGTGGCGGCTTTGAGCTTGGCGGCTTCTTCGACGCCAAAATAGTAGGCGGTCCAGCCGTTCGACTCGCGATACTGGGCGATTTCGGGAGTTTGGGTGAAGGATTTATAGGGGCTTTTATCCGCAAATTCTCTAAATTCTTCTGGTTCTAGGTTGACAAATTTCATACTAACCTCCTGATTTTGCGCAGGGCTTGATACATTTTGTATTTGGCGGGTTTTAAAATGATGTCGTAGGTGCCGGCGTGGTCGTACTCGTAGCCAGCGAAGGTCTTCTTGAAGTTGGTGAAACCTGCCCAGGGGTGATTATCGGGGGCGCCTTCGGGGGCGATGCCCCAGAAATCGAAGGTCTGGAGGTTTTTCTTTTTGGCGTCTTTGATGAGCTGGATGGTGAGAATACCAGTGGCGTGAAGGGCTCGGCCTTCGTCGGATTGGGCGCCTTGGAGATTATAGCGCGTCGTCTCGTCATCGAAAACCAGACCAGCAGCGATCACTTTACTCTCGACGGGGCCTGCCGCGCTCTCCTCTCCCAAAAATGACGGCATTTTTGGGGACCCCCCTCCAAGCGCGTCACCCGTCGATGAAACGCTGGTCTCTGCCCGATGTTTCACTAGGTAGAGAGTTGCGAAAGGCTGCTTTAATTCTGTCTTAAGGTAGTTCAGCGAGAAAGTATTGATGCCCTTTTCCTTTGCGAGGGTCTGCTGGAGGTCATATAGGTAGTGGATGTCGTCGGGATTGTGAGATTCTTCGATAGTGATTCCCTTTTTGGGGGCGGATTTATAATAACGAAGGAGGCGGGAGGGGAGTTTTTGGGTTAATTCTTCTTCTGAGCCGGTAAGGTCGAGAAGCCAGGTTTCTTGGGGGTTAAGGTCGAGGGATTTCTGGGAATTTTTGGGCAATATATCTGCGTACTCTTGCTCAAAAGGTTCGATGCGGAGAAAAACCGCTTGCTGTTCCCTACCGAGTCGCTCAAGAGAATCGAGGGCTTTTTTAAATGACGATTTGCCCTCAGCGACTGGGCCATAAGGGCAATAAAGATAGTTCCCTGTGGGAGTCGATTTCAAAATAGCGAGATATTGATACCCATTTTCACTTACAAGAAAGGATTTCTCACCCAAATCATTTTGTAATTTCTGCCAAGCCCTGCTTTGCGTAATTGGAATCTTCATACATTCAAAATTATATCATACTTTGCCGTGGATTTTTTTGACAGCATAACCATTTCATTTTATGCTTATGCAAAACCGCCGACTTTTAAGGTTAGTCGGTTGATATTTTAGCTTTTTCCCTGTTTTAGCACGTTACGTGTGGAGACCGATATTGCGTTCTTGGTTGCTAAAACTACTCCCAACTTCGGTGTGAGTCGAAGTTGATACCTTGATTTTAGCGTAGGCTTTTTGGTTTGTCAAGTGCGGTTGCTAACCCGAGCGTGTGCTAGGCATAAGGGAATTAGTGGATTTGCGATGATGGTTTTGGTGGAAAACTCTAGTGGATATTTTGTGTAAAATGGTTGTGCTGAGTTCGGTTATGGGGATATGTCCGCGATTAGTGGGGATGTGGTAAAATGGTTTTATGGCGTATATTCGGAAATTCAAGACGACTTCGGGGGCGACTGGGGTGCAGGTTTGCTACAAAGAAGGGAACCGGGTAGTGAAAACGGTGCACGTGGGTTCAGCTACTTCGGATTTTGCGTTGCAGAAGCTATTACGTGAGGCGCGGGGAATCATTGACGCAGGGAAGAGGCCGCTATTTAACCTGGATAAATACAATAAAAAAGAGAGCTAGGCTAGCTCTCTTAGCGTTGTTATTTGAGTTTATTAAGGTGGGGTCTGTCGGCAATGCCGTCAAGCATTTCACGAATACACTCATTGACTGCCTGCTTTGAAAATTTGTCCTTATAGGTGTAGGCCTTGTAGGTCAGGGAATCAATGATTTTGTTGGCGTCGACATTGGTGGCGCCGTATTTGGCGAGTGAGGCAAGCGCCATAAGCTTACCATCATCTTCGGGATAGCCGTAAGCGTCCAGGAATTTGGATGCTAAGAGGTTGAGATCGCCTCCGAGTTTGGCAAACTCTTTGACAAATCTCTCAAACCCGGAATAGGCGATTTCGTTTGTAAGAATACACTCCATATAGATATTTTTGATGCTATAATAGCAAATTATATCGTTTGGAGTAATTAGTGATGGGACATCGCCATACACAATATCATCCCAAACTGCTAAGAACGGCCGATAGTAGAGGTATGCTTGTTTATATTCCTCCGGATGTATGTTAAATATGCGGAAACTGTCTGCATATTTGACAATATCTCTACCTGGTATGTTCTTTTTTATCCATTCTGTCGCGAAGGACAAATCTAAGCCATATTTTACATAGACAGATATGATTTGTGCCACTTCTTTGGAGCGACCCATCATTACTTTGTACCATTTTTCGTTGAGCCTGAACAACTTCATCGGATCAGCGCCAAGCTCCAGGATAGCTTCGTATTGATCCACGAAGTATCCATCGTAGGGTTCACCGTAGTTTATAATTTCTTCTATCGTGAGCCCACTTTCTAGAATATCATCAACAAACAACCATATTTCTCTTAAATCCTTCTGTTCCAATATCTCCCTAATTACTTTTTCCTTGTTCATTCCTTCCTCCTTAAACCCAAAAATGATAAGTTGCAAAGTTGATATACTTCTGTGAATATTGTACCATATCTTAATGGAATTGTCAATGGTGGGGATTAATGGACTGACATTGGAAACTTGGTCTGAACATGGGGTTAGTTAGGGGCATCAAATGAGTTCGAGCTCTTGTTTGAGGCGGGAAATGAGTTGCTCTTTTTCTTTGATTTGATCCTCAGTTTCTTTGACGAGGTGGGCGGGGGCGCGTTCGACGTAGTTGGGATTTGCCATACGAAGATTGAGGGCGTCAAGCTCACGGCCGACAGCGAGGATTTTCTCGGTGAGGGCGTCTCTATACTCATTAACGACCTTTTCCGGGACATCTAGATAGAGCTCGTGGTTGGCAAGAGCCAATCTCAGACCTCTTGGAGAACCTTCTAGTGCCGTAATGGCTGGAACCTTGGTAAGAACCTTGATTAGTAGTAGATTGTCTGCCACGAGGCTGTCGTTGTCGTACATGAGCGTATATTTTTTGGCGTTATTAGTGCCTGGAAGGGCTTGTAAGGTGCCTCTGACTTCGGATACGATAATCCTTATGTTTTCGAATTCTTCGGCCGAAATGGGGTCATATTTGAGTTTGGCGGGCCATTTGGTCGTAGCGATGAAGCCGTCGGTCCAACTGAGATTCTGCCAGATGGCTTCGGTGACGAAGGGGGCAAAGGGGTGGAGTGCAATTAAGATGGTCTCGAGGGTTTTTTGCAAGAGAGGGATGTTTTTGAAGATTTTTTGCGACTCGAGGAACCAGTCGGCGTATTTGTCCCAGATGGTGCTATATAATGTCTCAACCGCTTCAGCAAAGCGATAGTTCGTCATATCGTTTTCAACCTGGTCCAAACAGTCGTTAAGCTCACGACAAATCCAGTCTTCGCCCATGTTATCTGTGGTGTAGGCGGGGGTCCTGTCCGACCTGTCTTTTCCGGAACGAACTTTCTCGCCTTCGACCCTAAAGTCGTACGTCGCGCGTGGGGTCGGTTCTGGGACCAAGCTTTCCGTCTGCTCGGCG
>JAZPZQ010000025.1:0-1644 GCA_045544765.1 Candidatus Nanosyncoccus sp. | reverse complement strand
GTATATCGTTTAACAAATGATGTATTACATCTATCTTGGTGGCAAATAACATTTGTTCCTCCTGAATATGATCTGTAAATATTCCAACTAATTTTACCTCTGATGCGCACATATACCAAAGCCCACATCCACTCATCCCATTTAATTTCCCCGCATGAAACGTATTATCGTTCTTAAAACTAGTCCAACCTTTATTTGGAAATTTCAAAGCCACTTGATTGGCATTTGATTTGTTTTGTAAACCTTCCAGGTAATAAGATTGTATTTCCGACACTGTTCTTTTCTCTTTATGAAATATTTTAGTTTTTGTTTCAGGAAATCCTAATAGAATATATCGAACTTCATCTGTTATGGAATGGTTTAATACCATTTCACGTTGTGTGACAAAAGAAAAAATAGACGAATCAATATTTTGCACAAAATCCTCCTTGAATTTTAAGATTGCGATATCAGGTTCCTCCGAAACCATCCATTTTGTTTTTTCTTCAAAGCAATCACATATATACAAGAAAGACGTGGCTCCAGATGCAAGAATAATGGTTGGTCTATCTTTATCTTCAAATACATGTCCTGCAGTTACAAGATAATGTAAGTTATTATATTCGACCAACACCCCCGATCCTAAGGGTTTGGGGAAAAAATCACCTTCACCCTTGGGTTCTCCTGTCTCAAAAATCTGAACTGTTTTTTGCTTTATTATATCATTAAATTCCTTTTGTATAGTCAATAATTCGTTTTTTTGTTCGGGAGATAAAATAAGTTTACTTTTCTTCATGTTAACCGAATGAAATAAAAAAAGGAGGTGCACTATTCTCTCTAGTTGCACCTCCCTCTTCAATATTATTATTTTACTTCACCTCTTCGTAGTCGACGTCGGTGACATTGTCGTCGCCGTTGTTGGACTGGTTGGGGTTGCCCTGCTGGCCTGCGCCGCCCATGTTGTTGGGGTCGAAGCCGGCGCCGGGGTTGGCACCGCCGGCCTGCTGCTGGGCTTTGTACATGTCCTCGCTGGCGGCCTGCCAGGCGGCGTTGATCTTGGCCATGGCCTGGTCGATCTGCTGGACGTTGCGGGCGCTGTGGGCGGCCTTCAGCTCAGTGAGGGCGGCCTCGATGGCGCTCTTCTTCTCGGCGGGAATCTTGTCGCCGTAGTCCTTGAGGTTCTTCTCGCTCTGGAAAATCATGCCGTCGGCATTGTTGATTTTCTCCACCTCTTCCTTGGCCTTCTTGTCCTGGTCGGCGTGGGCCTCGGCTTCGGCTTTCATGCGCTTGATTTCGTCCTCGCTGAGGCCGCTGCTGGCCTCGATGCGGATGTTCTGGCTCTTGCCGGTGGCCTTGTCGAGAGCGCTGACGTTGAGGATGCCGTTGGCGTCGATGTCGAAGGTGACCTCAATCTGGGGCACCCCACGCGGTGCAGGCGGAATGCCGGCCAGGTGGAAGCGGCCGATGGTCTTGTTGTCGTTGGCCATGGGGCGCTCGCCCTGCAGCACGTGGATCTCGACCTCGGGCTGGTTGTCGGCAGCGGTGCTGAAGACCTGGCTCTTCTTGGTGGGGATGGTGGTGTTGGCGTCGATGAGCTTGGTCATTACGCCGCCGAGGGTCTCGATACCCAGCGACAGAGGAGTGACGTCGAGCAGCAGCAAAGTC
>JAZPZQ010000024.1:0-43477 GCA_045544765.1 Candidatus Nanosyncoccus sp. | reverse complement strand
GATTTGCGTGGTAATGGCGGAGGATATGTGAGCGCGGCGCAGGATTTGTTGAGCCTATGGGTGGATGGGCAGACAGTGGTACAGCAACATTCGAAGCATTTTGGCGATTCGGAGTCAAAGTCGAGTTCTGGTAAGGCGATTTTGAAAGATATGAAGACTGTGGTGCTCGTGAATGGCTCGACGGCTTCGGCGAGTGAGATTGTGGCGGGGGCGTTACAAGATTACGATAAGGCTACGGTGGTAGGCGAGAAGACTTATGGTAAGGGGGTGGTACAACAATTATTTGACCTGTCTGGTGGGTCGGTGCTCAAGGTGACGACGGCAGAATGGCTAACGCCGGAGGGGCGATCGATTAACCAAGAGGGGATTACGCCGGATGTAGAAGTGGAGCGGAGCTACGAAGATATCAATGCGATGCGTGACCCACAGATGGATAAGGCAAAGAAGCTGTAAAACGAGCTTTGTTTTGTGAGTGGTCGTGGGGGATGTTCAGGTTTGAACGTGTGAGTGCGTTTAGTGTATCTGTAAAATGGTAGCGGAATATGGTATAATGGGACGTATGGATAGATATGAACCACTAAAAATTGAACGAAAATGGCAAAAAATTTGGCAAGAGACCGAGGCTTTTAAAGCTACTGAGGTGGAAGGTAAGCCTAAGATGTTCCTCGCGGAGATGTTTCCGTATCCGTCTGGAGCGGGTTTGCACGTGGGACACGTGCGGAATTTCACTATTGTGGATGTTTTGACACGGTTTTATACTCAGCAAGGGCTTAATGTGTTGAGGCCTTTTGGTTATGACACGTTTGGGCTGCCGGCGGAGAATTATGCAATTAAGACTGGTACCGCTCCGCAGGAGGTTACTAAGACCAATATTGCTAATTTCCGGAAGCAGGCGAAGCGACTAGGTTATGCGGTGGATTGGTCACGTGAGATTAACACTTCGGACCCAGAGTATTATAAATGGACGCAGTGGTGTTTTTTGCAGTTATATAAGAAAGGGCTGGCTTATCAAAAGGAATCATATCAGTGGTGGTGCCCGGAGGACCAGACAGTGCTTGCGAATGAGCAGGTGGAGAATGGTTGTTGCTGGCGCTGTGGGCATGAGGTTGAGAAGAAGAAGATGAAGCAGTGGTTCTTCAAGATTACGGAGTATGCGGATGAATTGCTAGAGGATATTGATGGGCTGGAATGGCCGGAGCGGATTAAAACGATGCAGAAGAATTGGATTGGACGTTCGGCGGGGGCGGAAATCGACTTTAGTGTGGTGGCGGAAGGCGAGGGTCCTTTTTCGGACACGCTCAAGGCCGCTCAGCCAAGCTTACGATCCTCAAAAGACCCTCGCCCTTCCGCTCAAAACATTACTGTCTTTACTACACGCCCAGATACGATTAAAGGTGCGACGTTTTTGGTGCTGGCGCCAGAGTATCCGGGGCTAGATTATTTAGTGACAGACGATACGCGGGATGCGGTAATGAAGTATAAACAAAGCGCGCTTAAAAAGTCTGAAATCGAGAGGCAGGAGAATAAAGAAAAGACGGGGGTGTTTACTGGTTCCTATGCTATAAACCTTGCCACGAAGGAGAAAATTCCGATTTGGGTGGCGGATTATGTGCTGGCTGGATATGGGACCGGTGCGATTATGGCGGTGCCGGCGATGGATGAGCGTGACCGCGAGTTTGCGGAGGTGTATGATTTGCCGATTGTGGAGACTGAATTAGTTGATAGAGATTTGTATGGCACGCCTAAGGTGACTTATAAGATGCGGGATTGGCTGATTAGTCGTCAGAGGTACTGGGGTTGTCCGATTCCGATTGCGTATGATAAGGAAGGTAACCCGCACCCGATCCCAGAGGAGCAGTTGCCGGTGGTTTTGCCGGAGATTGCGGATTATAAGCCAGATAAGTCTGGTCGTTCGGCGTTAGCTAAGGCGGAGGATTGGTTGAAGGTTGAGGTATATAATGAAGAAACTGGCAAGATGGAGGAAATGACGCGCGAAACGGATACTTTGGATGGGTATGCTTGTTCGTCTTGGTATCTTTGGCGGTATGCTTCGCCACACGACAGAAAAGCGGCGTGGGATGCGGAAGCGATTAAGTATTGGGAGCCGGTGGATTATTATTGTGGTGGGGACCATGCGGTGGCACATTTATTATACGTGAGGTTTTGGTGCAAGTTTTTTGCGGATCTGGGCTATTTGCCTTTCCGGGAGCCGATTAAGCGACTATTATATAATGGCTATATCAATGCGCCGGATGGCAAGAAGATGAGCAAGTCGAAGGGAAATGTGATTGATCCTTTGGATGTGATTAACGATGGTTATGGGGCGGATACTTTGCGGACCTACGAGATGTTTATTGGACCGTATGATATGGATGCGGCTTGGGATCCCCGCTCTGTTGGTGGTGTGTATCGATTTTTGAATCGGTGCTGGACATTGTGTTTCAAAGGAGTGGACGGTTCTGGCAATAATGATACAATTCGCCATCAAACCATCAAGAAAGTTACTACGGATATTCATAAGTACAATTTCAACACTGCGGTGGCGGCGTTGATGGAATATGTGAACGAGCTATATAAGGTTGGGGCGAGTCAGGAAGATTTGGTGGTGTTAGCGAGACTACTGAAGCCATTTGCGCCGCATCTAGCATCGGAGATGCTGGAGAGGCTAGGGTCTGACGATGAATGGCCGGTTTGGGATGATAAGTATTTGGTGTCTGATACGGTGGAAGTAGTGGTGCAGGTAAACGGGAAGTTAAGGGCGAAACTCACAGTAGATGCTGGCGATTTGGAAGATGAACAGAAGATAATAGAGATGGCTTTGGCGGACGAAAAGATTCAGAAATATATTGAAGGTGGGGTGAAAAAGACGATTTTTGTAAAAAAAGCCAAATTAGTGAATGTCGTGGTGTAGCGTGGAGAATTTAGCTTTGTTAGGTGTGGTATATTAGTATTATGAAGATTGTGATTGCAACGGCAGTTTATTATCCGCAGATAAATGGGGTGGCGGTGTTTTCGCATAATCTTGCGGAGGGTTTGGCTGGGCGTGGTCACGAGGTGCTGGTACTAACCCCTTCGCAAACTGGGAAGAGCCACATTGAGGAACAGGGACGAGTAAAGGTGGCGTATTTGAGGTCCGTTAACACGCGGGTGTATCCGGACCAGATTAATCCGGTGCCACCCAAGAAGAAGGTTTTGGGCAAAGAATTGCCACATTTGTTTTACAGGAAAGGCTTTAAGGTGTCGGTGTTTCCGGCTTTGGAAGTGGCTAAGGTGCTGGATGAATTCCGGCCAGATGTGGTGCACGTACAGGTATCGGACCCGATTGGACTGTCGGTAGTGTCGTATGCTAGGAGGCATTCGATTCCGGTGGTGACGACTGAACATAACCAGCCGGAAGTGCTGACGGAGCCTTTGCACGTGCCAAAGTTGATGCGAAAGGGTGCGAATGCGGTGTTGGCAGCGTATTTTCGGAATCGGCAAGGAAAGAGTGATTTTGTGACGATGCCGACGGAGCAGGCGATTCGGAATTTATTGGAAAAACATCCGATAGAGGTGCCGGTGGCGGCGGTTTCGAATGGGGTGGATTTGTCGAATTATAAGCCTGGGAAGGCACCGGAAAGGATTTATACTGATTATGGGATTTCACCGGGTGTGCCGGTTGTGCTATATGTGGGGCGGGTAGATCCAGAGAAAAAGGTAGGTGTGGTAATTGAGGCGTTTAAAAAAGCGCGTGCTAAACTTCCGAAAGCGGAACTGGTAATCGTGGGAGATGGGGTGGATAGGGTGCGTTTGGAACAGAGGTATCGGGATGGTAATGGGGTGAAGTTTTTGGGGAGAGTGGTGCCACCGGATTTGTATGAGCTGTACCGGGTGGGGGACGTGTTTGCGACGGCTAGCGAAATTGAGACGCAAGGGATTGTGCTGATTGAAGCGGCGGCGAGTGGGTTACCCCTAATCGCAGTAAACAAAGGCGCAGTGGCGGAAGTTTGCCGAAATGGGGAAAATGGGTTTTTGTGCGAGCCTGGTTCGGTGGGGGAGATAGCGGAGGCGATTGAGAAGATTTTGGCTGATAAGACACTACGGGAGAAATTCGCGAAAAAGTCGGTGGAGATTGCTAGCGAGCATGATTTTGAGAAGACTCTGGACAAGTTTATAAATATTTATCGTAAAGTGGTGGAGCAGAAGGTGGGGCGGAGAATGGAGCAGAAAAATTCTTGACATCGGGGGGGGGGGGGGTGATATACTTTTCTTAAGTACTTATGGTAAAAGGTTATTTAAGAAAGGTTATCAAATGAAACAAACGTCAAAAGTTACCATTATATCAAGTTTTGCTATGTTGGTCCTTTTTGGTGTCACTATTCTTTCTGGGGCGGTACTTTCTAGTTCTCTTGTTTCTGCGGATGATTCGGAGGTAGACCAAATCAATATCACGGTACCGGTATCCTGTACGATGAGTGGCACTGGTATGAACACCCACAATGCGGAAATCCAGAATGGTACATATACGCCTAATATTGGTACGACTACTTTGTCGGCATTTTGTAATGACGCAGAGGGATTTGCAATCTACGCTACAGGATACACTGGAAATGAAATAGGTGGGACGAACAGCAATAAGCTGGTAGGAACATCTGCTTCTTCTAATGCTACCATTGAGACTGGTCTGGCTACGTCGGCCGGGAGTCCCGATGTGTCAAACTGGGCAATGAAACTCACAATGACGCAAGATTCTGGTGATACTACAGGAACTAACGCCTTCACGATTGATTCTGCACCAAATGTATCCGGTGGGGCGGATGCATCATTCTCAGATTATCACGTGGTCCCAAACGAATACACTAAAGTCGCCCACAAGAACTCGGGTACTGATATGACGGCTAGTACCGGCGGGGTAAAGCTTACTACCACATACGCTGCATATATCTCTAAAACTCAACCAGCCGATACCTACAGTGGGCAAGTAAAGTATACTCTCGTCCATCCAAGCCAAGCAGTAGCTGGTAGATTAAATGTAACCTATAATGGTAATGGGCTGACGTTTGCTAATGATGCTACCACAAACCTGGTGGCTTATGATGCTACGGTAACCACGACAACTGGAACGGTGACTAAAAAGTCTTATGCCAATGCCTATAATGAGGAAGGCGGATATAGTACGAGTACAATTGGTGCTCCGGTAGGTAATAGAGTGGTAACAATTGATGGAGCAGAAAGTATTCACATTACAGTAACTTATGGTGTACCACAAAATAGTGGTGGTCCTCAAAGTGATTTATATATCTTTAGCGGTAATCACCCAGAATACACTAACGATAATTCTAGCGCAGCCATTACGACTTGTGGTACGGCTAGTGCAGTAAATGGGGCTTTCTCTACTACTGGTTCGGCTGGTACCCAGGTAACAATGGAATGCGATATTGCCAGCGATTCAGTAACCTTCTATGATTATAGTTCTGGTACGAATAATAGTTATTCTGTGGGTTACTATGCTGTGGTAACTGGGCAAGGTGATATTACTTCATACACTAAGACGGTAGATTCTGGCACATACCAGACTCCGACTACCAGAACTGGTCAGGACGCCTTCCTGGGTTGGAGCACTAATCCCAATGCTAACGCCGATGCGGAGGACCCACTATATACAGACGGTGCAGACTTCATCGCTAATGCTCCATATACTAATGAAGATATCCAAGTAACGCTCTACGCAGTCTGGGGCAAAACCTTTAACGCTGCTTACTCAGACGCAGGCAAGTCACAACTCAGTGGTCACTACAAAATGCAAGACGCTACCGACTCACTATGTAAAGAAATCTATGTAGGTGCCACAGAAACCCTGATAGACTCACGTGACAACACTACCTATATGGCAGGAAGATTAAAAGACGGTAATTGCTGGATGCTAGACAACCTAGCCCTAGATCCAACGGATGCCACTACGGCGGCTAATATGAACGCAAGTAACACTAACGCTACCCAAGAAGCTATCACTAACCTTCTGAATGGTGGTAGTAGTACTACTGGCTGGTCGTCTATCGCGGTGGAAAATAAAACTAGTGGCTGGAACACTACAAGCCCGAATAAGGCTTTTGAATATCCATACATTAATAATCAGAGTAAAGATACTCTCGTAACATCCTATGGTCCGGCAGCTACTAACGGCCAAGCTAAAGTAGGTATCTACTACAACTACTGCGCTGCATCGGCTAGTACTTACTGCTACGCGGAAAACAGTGGTGTAGATGTACCAGACACTATCATAGATGCACCCCAGGACATCTGTCCAGCTAATTGGAGGATGCCTACAGGAGGAAATACAGGTGAATACTATGCGCTTGCTGAGAAATATGGTAGTACTGCTACAGAGACCAACAGCTTACAGTATAACCTGTCTACGCCCTTATCCGGCAATTACAACGGTAGTTCCGCGTACGGTCAGGGTAGCAACGGCAGCTGGTGGTCGTCTACTTACGACGATAGCTACCTCATGCACGACTTGGTCGTGACTCCGACGAGCGTGTACCCGGGCGGCCTCGACTATCGCAACTACGGACTATCTATGCGTTGCTTGGTATCTGATTAGTGTAGCTGGTTTGTGGGTTGTCCTTCTTGGAGCTCCGAGAGGATAAAACGTTGTTTTCCGTGCATAAAGAAGATTAGGCGGAGATGGTTTTGAGGGCGCGTTTGATGGCGGGGCGGTCAAAGCCGATGATGCGTTCGTCACCGATGATGGTGACGGGGACGGCGGAGATAGTGGGGTCCTTGGTGGCGTCCATTTCTTGGTATTCGATGCCTTGGCTATCGAGCCAGTTCATCAGGGCGTGGCAATAGGCACAGGTGGGGGTGGTATAAACTTTAATCTTACTCATAGGTTTATTATACACGGGCTAAGAGGAAATGTGAAGCTTTTTGGTACGCTGTAGTGAATGTCGTGACTATGATTATGATAGGTTGGTGAGACCGTAGAGGGCGATACCAGTGGCGACGGAGACGTTGAAAGATTCTTTGTGACCTCGCATAGGGATTTCAATAAACAGATTGATTATATCATAGAGTGAATAATTGATGCCGTGGACTTCTTCGCCGAGAACGAGGATGACTTTATCTGTTAAGCGCCGTTTTAACTGATGGTCGTTGAGCTTATAAAGATTGTCGGTTTTGAGGTTATTTTCGAGACCTAGGACTTGCCAGCCCTGTTTTCGCAGGGATTCGAGGTCGGAAATTATATCATCGGACGCATAAATCTCGAGCATATCTTCGGCGCCGAGGGCGGTTTTGTGGATTTCTTTGTCGAGCTTGGCACGGAGATGGGGGAGAAGGTTAGGATCGTGGACGCGAGGGGTGTAGCCGGAGAGATAGACTTTATCAACGCCAAAGCCTTCAGCGGTGCGGAGAATGGAACCGACGTTGTAAGTCGAGCGGATATTATCTAAGACCAGTACGATTTTCATAAAAATATGATATAATATTTTGGATGGAAAAGCAAATAATCGCCGATTTGAAAGCTGGTAAAATTGTGATAGTACCAACCGAGACCGTGGAAGGTTATGCGGTGGCGCTGAATTCTGAGCAAGGGATTAGGGAATTGATGAAGCTTAAAGACCGGGATTTTGGTGCGGGAAAGGTTTTTACTCTTGTGCCGGAAAACAAAGAGTCAATTCACAAATACGCTCTGGTGCCTGACGAGGCTAAGGGTTTGATTGAAAAATATGTGCCGGGGGAGCTGACGCTGATTTTGCCGAAGAATCCGGAGTTTCGGCATTTTTATTACGACCATTTTGATACGATTGGGGTGAGGATTCCGGACTACGCACTGTTTGAGGAGATTCTGCCAAAAACTGGGGCATTACTTTTAACTTCGGCAAATCCGCGAGGTGGCACACCGAAGTCGATTACGGGGCATAAGCCTTCGACGATTGTAGATTATACAGGTGGTAAGCCGAAGGTGATTCGGCAGGGAGAGCTGGTAATTGATTTGTAATGAAATACTAGTACGCATCAGAATTGATATTGACATATTTTTGGGATTTGTAAAGGTCTTGTGAAGATAGGGGAAATGTGATAAAATAGATAAAATTATCTATTAAACTAAGGAGTAAAATGCCTGAACCGAAGAAACAGAGTAGCCCGCGAAAGACTGGGTTGCGACGGAGCCATCTTAGGTTGAAGTTGGCACGGAGAGTAAACAAAACTTCTCCTGTAAAAGCTTTTGAAACCAAGAAGAAGACCCCAAATTTAAAAGTGAAAACTAATAAAGCAAGGAAAGAAAATTAAAAATATGGCAAGTAATCGACATTTAGGTAGAGTAATTGTTCTACAGAGTTTGTATGAGTATGAACTAAGAACCCTCGCCTCGGACCCAGAAGTCGATTTGGATGTAATCGTTGCCAAAAATATCGAACCTTACGAGAAAGCGCTGGGGGATACGGAGTTTGTTTATAATCTAGCGCATAAGGTGGTAGAGAATTTTAAGACTCTAGACACGGCGCTCGCGCCGATGGCGCCAGAGTGGCCGATTAGTTCGATAGCGGCAATCGATCGAAACATCCTGAGGATGGGGCTATATGAGCTTTCGGAGTGTGGCGATACAATCCCGCCGAAAGTTGCGATTAACGAAGCTGTAGAGCTGGCTAAGTCATTTGGTAGTGAGAATTCGTCGAAGTTTGTGAACGGCGTGCTCGGTACTGCTTACAAAAAGCTCGGAATAACTGAAGAGAAAAATGAGTCAAAGAGTAATACCGTCGATGGAACCGACGGCGAGGAGAAGGCTTAAGGTCCCTGAGGCGTTGCCGGAGGACCGCATTAAAGAGTCAGCCCTCGACAAGATTAAATCAGCTGTTTTTAGAAAAAAGACGGCAATCCAGTCGATTGTGAGAGAACCGACTTCGGGCGGGATTGTTTTTCGATTCACTAAGGATAAGAAGGATATTCAGATTTTGCTGATTCAGGACTCGAAGGAGCGCTGGACGATTCCGAAGGGGCATATTGAGCCAGGTGAGACGGCTAAGATGACGGCGCGGCGCGAGATTGAGGAGGAAACAGGGCTTTCTAATGTATCGGTGCTGACGTGGCTCGGGAAGATTCATTTTAAGTACCGTCGGGCAGATAAATTGGTGCTGATGACGACGCAAGTGTATTTGGTGCAGGCGCTAGATAGCCACGAGCGACCGACGCCGGAGAAGTGGATGAAGGGGATTCAGTGGTTTTCATTTACAGATGCGCTGGATGTAATTGAATATGAAGATATTGGGAAATTGATGTTGCTCGCGAAGAAGAAAATTAGGGCGGGCGAGTATTAAAAACGGGGTAGGCGGATGATGAGATGCGTGAAGTCCGCTGTGTAATAATTTGACAAAGGAGAATATATGGATAAAAATGCATATCAAGAATTTGCGAAGGAGAAACTGGGGTTTGAGTTTAAGGATATTGATTTACTAGTGGTTGCGCTTACACACCGGAGTTATGTGAATGAACATAAGTCGGCGCATAAGCACAATGAGAGATTGGAATTTTTGGGGGACGCTGTGCTGGAGCTAGTGTCATCGGATTTTTTGTATCGGAATTATGATTATCCGGAGGGGGTAATGACGGCTCTGCGTGCTGCGTTGGTGCGGACGGAATCGATTGGCGATGCGGGGAAGGAACTGGGGTACGAGCCTTTGGTGCGGCTGTCCAGGGGTGAAGCGCACGGTACCGAGCGGGCGCATGATGTGATACTGGCGGATTGTTTTGAGGCGGTGATCGGGGCGATTTATTTGGACCAAGGGTACGAGGTGGCGAAGGAGTTTATTTATAAGCATATTTTGGTGAAAATCGATACGATTCTAGAGGAGGGATCGTGGCGGGACCCGAAGTCGTACGTACAGGAGTTGGCGCAGAAGGTGGACGGGGTGACGCCGGTGTATCGAACTTTGAAAGAGGATGGGCCGGATCACGATAAGGTGTTTACGGTGGGGCTATATGTAGGAAATACTCTTAAAGGGACGGGTACCGGGCATTCTAAACAAGAGGCGCAGACGGCGGCGGCGCGTGAGGGGGTGAAGAAATATCGGGCGGCGGGTGCGGAGTAGGATTATACGAGGGTGACTTTACAGGGGTGGTTTTGTAGGGATTGATTTTACGGGTGAGATTATACTGAGGTAGTTTTACAGGGGTAGCGCTTGATTTTTTGGGGATTTTGTGTTATAATTGGGTCATAGTATATTTTGGTTTTAAGAAAGGGGGACGAAATGTATAGTATTTTATCAGATGATGGTAGTTGGGTAGTGGTTTTCAATGGTGATGAGGATGAGCCAATGGAAATGACAATTCAAGAGTTTGTGGATAGATACGGTGAAGAAAAATTGCCAGGTCGGGATTTACAACCAGAAGATGTCCTGAGTGATGACTTTTTTCCCCAACAACTTGGGGATGTTCGGCATTACTGGGCTTCGTTTCGGAGACTAGTGAAAGCTTGTGGCGGTTATGCCTGGGCAGACAAGCTTCAGAAAAATGATGCCGATGGGGTGTATCCGGTGCAAAAGGTTGTCTATGAGACTTTTGGTAGTAACGCCACGAGCAAATTGGGGACTGAAACTGAGCGTCGTCGTGTGAGCCAAATGACTTATGCGAGGAATTTGAATTATTGGTCGCAACGTGTGGGATTCAAACCGATGCGACAAGTAGATTTGGAGATACTGATTCGGCATTTGTATGATCCGGATTTCCGAAGTAGGATGTATTATCGTATAGATAAGTACAACAAGAAGTCCGAATTGGTCTCGGCGAGGGATTTAGTCATTGACGTGTTAAAATCGTTCTTAAAGCAAAAGAAACTACCAACTTGATTTGAAAGCCCCATCTCGGGGCTTTTATTTTGTTTTGATTTATGGTATAATGGTGCGGATAATTAATTTAAGGAGAAACAATGCTAGCGATTCGCATGCAACGTAATGGCCGGGCGCATTACCCTACGTACCGGATAGTCGTCCAAGAATCACAGCGTCATCCGCTTTCGGGACGCGTGGTGGCTGAGGTCGGCAACTACAATCCCGCAACTAAGGCTTTGACCTTGGATAAAGAGGCGGTGAAGAAATATTTAGACAACGGTGCGCAGCCGTCGTCACGGGTAGCGTTCATCTTGAAGAAGAATGGCGTGAAGTTACCTAAGTGGTATAAAGAAGTACCGGCTAAGAAGGCTACAGCTAAACACGCTGATAAGCTTCGCAAAAACCAGCCGAAGGAAGAAGCTCCGGCTGAGGAAGCTCCGGCTGAAGAGCCTGTGGAAACTACGGCTGAATAAAAAATAGCCCTCGCGGGCTGTTTTTTGTGCTATAATTTATATGTATATAAACTAAAATGGAGAAAAATATGGCTACTATTGACCAACAATTCGTAGAATACATCGTAAAAACTTTAGTCAACAATCCTGAGAAGGTAGCAGTGGAGCGGACAATTGATGAAAAGGGTGTGCTTTTGACTTTGACGGTAGATCCATCAGATGTGGGCAGGGTGATTGGTAAGCGTGGCGTGACGGCGCAGGCTATTCGGGTTTTACTGAGGGCGCTTGGTACCAAGCAAGATGCGCGCTTTAATTTGAAGATTATGAATAACGATGGTGACGGCGATTCTGAGCGTGTAGAACGTGAGGAAAAGAAACCAGAGGAAGAAGTAGTAGAAGAGGTTCGGGAAGTCGAAACGGAGGAGCCGGAGGAGGATGAAGAGGAAGATAGAGACGATGACAACGAAGAAGAGGAAGAGACTTCAGAATTAGCTGAGAAAACACGCGCTGAATTAGCGGATTTGGACGATCTCGATATTTAAATTCCTGTTAAAATCCGCCATCTTGGCGTTTTTCCTCGCTCGCTCGTCCAATAGACGCGTTTCGCTCGGATAAAACACCAATCTGGCGGATTTTTCCTAGGAATTTGTGTGTAAAAAGTGCTTGACAATTAAGCACGAGCGTGTATAATTAAATGTAAGCTAACTAACTGCGAGTCGGCTTGTGAAACACAAAAGAGTTGAGAGCTTTTATATGTCTAGAAAACCCCACCGTTGAGGGGTTTTTTGGTTTTAAAGGTATTATTGGGGCGCCTTGCTTCGTTACGGACTGCGATGCTCACTCTCCGTATGTCTAATACGGTTCGTTCCGCTTCTCGTCCGTGCCTCGCAAGGCACTCCCACTAATACCTTTAAAAAGAGCCTTGTTTATTTTGCGGGGGTATGATATACTTAGGTACAAGAAGTAGTGTGCCCTGTTTTTGTGGAGTCCTGAAAGTAGCGAAGTCGGGATGGGGGACGGGGCAGTAATCTTCGGCGCTAAGGGCGAGAAACCGCCAAAAAGATTATCAACACTAATAAAAAAGAGGTAGAATGGCTATAAAACCAAAGTCTGGTGAAAGAGTATTTTTCACCGAGGGGGACCAAGCTCTGCCAATTCCGGATCTGACGGCACACCAAAAAGATTCGTGGGCAGACTTTGTGAAAAACGGGCTGAGGGAAGTTTTTGAGGAGTTAAACCCGATTGACGACTATACCGGGCAGAAACTTTCCCTGCGCTTTAAAGATTATTATTTTAAGGAGCCGAAAGAGTCGGAACGAGATGCGAAGTATAATCTTGCGACTTATGAGGCGCCTTTGCACGTACTGGTGGAGCTTGAAAACAAGACCACGGGGCAGAAGAAAGAACAGGATATTTACTTCGGTGACTATCCGTGGATGACTGAGCGTGCGACCTTTATTATCAACGGTACGGAGCGTGTAATTGTGTCGCAGCTGATTCGTTCGGCTGGGGTGTTTTTCAATGCCGAGACTATTGGCCTCAAGCGTTATTATGGCGCGAAGGTGATTCCAGGTCGTGGGGCTTGGCTCGAATTTGAAACAGCGGTGAATGGGGCGATTTATGTGAAGATTGATCGTCGTCGTAAGATTCCAGTCACGACTTTCCTCCGGGCGCTTGGAATGACCAAGACCGAGATTACGGATGTCTTCAAAGACGTCGATACGGGCGAAAAGAAGTACATCGAGGCAACTCTGGAGAAGGATATTACTTCTAGCCAAGGCGAAGCATTACTTGAAGTTTATCGGAAGCTACGTCCGGGTGATCTCGCTACGGTGGAAAACGCGAAATCGATGATTGAGCGGACTTTCTTTGATAAGAAGCGCTATGATTATTCAAATGTCGGTAGATTCAAGATTAATCGCCGACTTGGGTTTGATACGCCAAATAAGCCTGAATTCCGTACTTTGCAAATGAAAGATGTGCAGGCGATTGTATCAGAGATTATTAGACTGAATAATACCCAGGAAGCGCCAGATGATATTGATTCGCTTTCAAATCGTCGGGTGAAATTAGTGGGCGAATTGGTTCAGAGGCAATTCCGTCTAGGAATGCTCCGATTGCAGCGTAATATTCTAGACCGGATGTCAATGGCTAACCTCGAGGAGGTGACGCCTTCGCAACTTTTGAACTCGCGTCCAGTAGTAGCTGCGGTAAAGGAATTCTTTGCTACCTCACAACTTTCGCAGTTAATGGACGAAGTCAACCCATTTTCGGAACTCGCTCATAAGCGCAGGCTCAGCTCGATGGGTCCTGGCGGTTTGACCAGGGAACGCGCTGGGTTTGATGTGCGTGATGCGCACCCGACTCACTATGGTCGTATCTGTACGGTGGAGACGCCAGAAGGTGGGAACGTGGGTTTGGTGCTAAACTTCGCTACCTATGCTCGGATTAACGAGTATGGATTTATTGAAGCGCCTTACCGCGTAGTAAAAAATGGCAAGGTGACGGACGAAGTGGTTTATATGGATGCCGACACCGAGAACGATATGATTATTGCGGACGCTTCGGTGAAGGTAGATAAAAACGGCAAATTTGTGGAAGACTGGGTCTCGGCTCGGGTGCACGGTACGCCGGCTCAGGTGGAAGCCAAGAGGGTGACACATATTGATGCGGCGCACAAAGAGATTTTGGGTGTGTCGGCTAGCTTAATTCCATTTGTGGAGAAAAACCGGGTTGACCGTTCACTCATGGCCTGCGCGATGCAGAAACAGGCAGTGCCTTTGCTTCGTCAGGATAATCCTATTGTCGGCACCGGTATTGAGCGTGAAGTCGCGAAAAACACTTCACAGCTCGTGATGGCTACGGGGGCGGGCGTAGTGAAAAAAGCCGATGGTGAAAGTGTGATTGTGACTTATGATAAAGGCGGAGACGTTGAATATAAGTTACAACATTTCGAGAAGACCAATGATGATAGATGTTATAACCAACACTGCGTGGTGGCGCGAGGTCAGAAAGTTAAGAAAGGCGATACTTTGATTGAAGGCGCTTCGATTAACAATGGTGAACTAGCGCTAGGTCGGGATCTCTTGGTAGCCTTTATGCCTTGGCGTGGCTATAATATGGATGACGCAATTGTGATTTCAAATCGTTTAGTCGAAGATGACACCTTGACATCGATTAATATTAAAGATTTTGATGTGGAAGTGCGTGAGACTAAGCTTGGTCCAGAGCAAGTGACGCGGGATATTCCAAATGTGTCTGAACATTCTCTAAGGCACCTCGGCGAAGACGGTATCGTGACCGTTGGTTCTGAGGTGAAGAATGGCGATATCCTAGTTGGTAAGATTACGCCAAAGGGCGAACAGGAACTTTCAAGCGAAGAAAGATTGCTCCGCGCAATCTTTGGTGAAAAGGCTAAAGATGTACGCGATACTTCGGTGAGAATGAATGGCTCGTCGACTGGTAAAGTAGTGGATGTGCGAGTTTACACACGTGAGCAGGGGCACGACCTCAAAGCTGGCGTGATTATGCAGATTAAGATTTTTGTGGCTGAGATGCGTAAGATTGGCGTAGGCGACAAGCTAGCAGGACGTCACGGTAACAAGGGCGTGGTGTCACGGGTGCTCCCGGTAGAAGATATGCCGTTTATGGCAGATGGTACGCCAATTGATATCGTGCTTAGCCCGATGGGTGTGCCTTCGCGTATGAACCTGGGGCAGCTCTTTGAAACGCATCTAGGTATGGCGGCTAAGGCGCTAGGTTATAAGGTTGCGACGCCGTCGTTTAACGGGGTGCCGGACGAAGTGATTAGTGATGAGCTAGAAAAAGCTGGCTTTGCTCGCGATGGTAGAGTACAGCTTTACGATGGTCTGACTGGCGAGCCATTTAACGAAAGAACCTCAGTGGGTGTGATGCATATGTTGAAGCTTCACCATATGGTGGAAGACAAGATTCACGCGCGTTCGACTGGTCCCTACACGATGGTGACTCAGCAACCGTTAGGTGGTAAAGCACAAAACGGTGGTCAGCGTTTCGGGGAAATGGAGGTCTGGGCACTGGAAGCTTATGGTGCTGCGACTACTTTGCAGGAAATGCTTACCATTAAGTCAGATGATGTATATGGTCGTGCCAAGGCTTACGAAGCGATCATCAAACACGAACCGATTGAGGGGCCGAAGCTTCCAGAGGGCTTTAACGTGTTAGTGAAGGAATTGCAGGGCTTAGGTCTGAAGGTAGATTTGCTAGATCACGGCGAATCAGCTGATGCGGGGGATGTAATTGAAAGAACATCGAAGGAAATCGAGAAGTCAAAAGATGACCAATCGATTTATGATCAACATAAAAAAGATACCGAGCCACAGATTTTGGACCTTGACGATGATGAGGCTGAAGCAATGATGGCGGAAGAGGGTATCGAAATAACGGAGATTGACGAGGATGATGGCACAGTTGATCTCGGAGAGGAGTTCTAAGATGGCGTGGATGGATAATTTTATCAGCGCTTCGGACTTCGATTCGATTCGTTTGTCGGTGGCAAGCCGAGACGACATCTTGAATTGGAGTTATGGTGAAGTAACCAAGCCGGAAACGATTAATTATCGTACCCAGAAGCCAGAGCGGGATGGTTTGTTCTGCGAAAGGATTTTTGGGCCTACGAAAGATATTAATCCACACGATGCAAAGCTAAAAGGGGTGAGGAGCCGTGAGGCGGCGGTTGATAAAGAGGGTAACTTGGTTACCAAGTCGATTACTCGTCGTGAGCGGATGGGGCATATTGCTCTTGCTGCACCGGTAGCGCATATTTGGTTTATGCGCGGGGTGCCTTCGGCTTTATCGCTACTTCTAGATATGACAGTAAAGAATATCGAAAAAGTAGCATATTTTGCGACTTACCTAATCACTGATGCGAAAACGGCTGAAGTAACCAAGGCTTTAGAAAGTTTGGAAGGTCAAACTAATGCGGCGCGTGATGCAATTAAACTGCGTTACGAGAAGGAAGCGAAGGCTGATGGCGCAGATGTGAAGGCGTTAGCTGAAGCTCAGACTAAAGAGTTGGAAGATTTGCAAAATGACTATCTTTATCGTAAGTCGACCCTGGAATCCTTTAAGAAGGGTGGCGTAATTACTGAGGTACAATATCGTAATTTGCCAGAAGAGTATGAGGATTTGATTGAAGTAGAGATGGGGGCTACGGCGATTAAGAAGTTGCTCGATGAGATTGATTTAGATAAATTGATTGAAGATTTGCGTAAAGAAGAGGCAGATGCGAAGGGGCAAAAAGAGAAGAAAATCCAGAAGCGCTTGAAGACTCTAGAGGGGATGCAGGCGGCAGGGATTCGTCCAGAGGATTTGATTCTGACGGTGATACCAGTAATTCCGCCGGATCTGCGCCCGATGATTGCGCTTCCTGGTGGTCGGTTTGCAACTTCGGACCTCAATGATTTGTACCGTAGAGTGATTAACCGTAATAATCGGTTAAAGAAATTGCTTGATTTGAATGCACCTGAGGTGATTTGCCGTAATGAAATGCGTATGCTTCAGGAAGCAGTGGACGCGTTGATTGATAACTCGGCGGCGCACGGCTCTAGGGGTGCGAATTCTACCAATGGTCGGCGCAAGTTGAAATCACTTTCTGATTTGCTTAAAGGTAAGCAGGGGCGTTTCCGTCAGAACTTACTTGGTAAGCGTGTAGATTACTCTGGTCGTTCGGTGATTGTGGTAGGTCCAGAACTTAAATTGAATGAATGTGGTCTTCCTAAGCAAATGGCGCTTGAGCTCTTTAAGCCCTTTGTGATTTCGTGGTTGATTGGGAATGAGCACGCGAATAATATTCGGGCAGCTTCGCGCTTAATTGAAGCAAAAGAAACCGTAGTCTGGGACGCTTTGGACGAGGTGATTAAGGGCAAATATGTGCTCCTTAACCGTGCTCCGTCTTTGCATCGCTTGAGTGTGCAAGCTTTCCAACCACGTTTGATTGATGGTAAGGCGATTAAGCTTCATCCTTTGGTCGCATCCGGGTTTAATGCTGACTATGATGGTGACCAGATGGCTGTGCATCTACCTTTGTCAGATGCTGCACAAGCAGAGGCGAAGGAACTAATGTCGGCTTCGAAGAATTTGTTGAAGCCTGCAGACGGTTCGCCGGTCTTGGCTATTTATCAGGATGTGGTGCTCGGTGCTTATTATCTGACTTATGATAAGCCTGGTACGGATACGGATAAACCAAAGGCATTTTCGTCAATTTATGAGGCGGAAATGGCTTACGATCAGGGGATCATTGCGTTGCAGACGCCGATTCGAGTGTTTGCGAAGAAAGAGATTCGTGATACTACTCTCGGACGGGTGATTTTCAACGAGATTTTGCCGGCAGATTATCCTTATGATAACTCAGTGCAAACTAAGAAGCATTTGTCGAAAGTGATGGCGGATATCTTTGATTTGTACGGGTCTGAGGTGATGGTAAAAACGGCAGATGATTTGAAAGATTTGGCGTTTGAGTATGAAACGATTGCATCGATTTCGACGGCGAAAGACGATTATCCGACCTATAGCGAAATTGACGACTTTATCGCCGAGGGTGACGCTAAGACAGCTCTGATTCAGCAAGACTATAATGATGGCTTGACTACCGATGAGGAGCGCTATAAATTAACTATCGCCAACTGGCGTGACATCGATAAGAAGATTTCGGAGTTCTTATCTTCGAAACTGGCTGAGATGGATACGGATATCGCGGTGATGGTGAACTCGGGCGCGCGTGGTAATATCTCCAACATCAAGCTCGCTTCGGCAGAGATTGGTATTATGGTGGATATTAACAACAATGAGATCGAGCTTCCAGTGAAGTCTTCGTACAAGAAGGGTCTTAACACTTTGGAGTCCTTTATCGCGACGCGAGGTGCACGCCAGGGGCAGGTGTCTACGGCGCTTCGTACGGCCGACTCTGGTTATTTAACGCGTCGTCTCGTAGATGTGTCGCAAGACGTATTTACGACGGATGAGGAGGCAGAGGATCCTGGGTTTACGGTTTATCGTAATGAAACTGAGGCTTCGGGTATCGAATTTAGCGCTCGGATCGCTGGTCGTTATACGGCGGAGCCGGTGCCTGGGTATTTGGAAGCGGATGAACTAATCACGAAAGAAATGGCTGAACAAATTGAGGCAGATGAGAAGGTTGAATCGGTTAAGATCCAGTCGGTGCTTTCGACGACGGCGGTGGATGGGATTCCGCGTAAGAGTTACGGTGTGGATATGGCTACCCGTGAACTCGTAGCTGCTCACGAACCAGTAGGTGTGATTGCTGCGCAGTCGCTTGGTGAGCCTGGTACTCAGCTAACGCTTGATACGAAACACGGCTCTGGTGTGGCAGGCTCTGGTGCCATCGCGCGAGGTCTTCCGCGTGTAGAAGAGCTTCTCGAGGCTCGTACGCCAAAGGGTCAGGCTTATGTCTCACCGATTGATGGCGTAGTGGAAGTACGCGAAGAGAATAGCCACTATTTGATTACGGTCTCGCCACAGTCTGGTTCAGTAGAAAGATTTGAAATCGGTAGCCGGAAGCCTGTCGTAAAAGACGGTGAGAGTGTGAAAGCTGGTGCTACTTTAGTGAAAAAGAGTGGCGACAAGCCAGCTATTAAAGCTCCAAACGACGGTGTGGTAGAGCTTGTGAAGGATGCTATTATCTTAGTGTCTGTAGCTGGCGCGCCGGTTAAGATTGAGGTGCCGGGTGACGCGGAGTTGACTGTGAAATCAAATGATACAGTAAAGGCTGGCGACAGATTGACTACTGGGTCTTTGAACTTGCAAGATTTGCTCAAGTATAAGGGTATAGAGGCGACTGAGCGCTACATTATGAACGATGTGTTGAATGTATATGCAGCGCAGGGCCATGAGATTTCGCCAAAGCACTTGGAAATCTTGGTGCGTCAGATGTTCTCGAGAGTACAAATTACCGATGCGGGGGATTCGGAATTTGTGGTTGGTGACATTACATCGCGTGCGGCGGTGAGCTTGGCGAATCGCGAGCTTGAGGCTAGTGGTAAGCAGCCGGCAAGCTTTAATAACTTGCTACTTGGTATTACCAAAGTGTCTATTTTCTCGGATTCGTTCTTGTCGGCGGCATCGTTCCAGGATACGACTCGTGTGCTTATTAATGCAGCGATCAATGGTCGTGTGGATAGGCTCAGGGGTCTCAAGGAAAATGTGATTATTGGTCGCAAGATTCCGGTAGGAACGGGCGTGGCGCCTTTGTCGGATTTTGAAATTCCGGATTCGAAAGTACCTACTGAGGCAGACCTCGAAAATCTCTAAAATAAAGGGCGTAAAGCCCTTTATTTTTATAAAGTGTTGTGATATGATAGATATAGTTATCAAGAGGTTTTTATGCATTTCAAGACTATTTTCAAATCCCTAAAGAATAAAGACATGTTGAAGCGAGTACTAGTGATACTCGGGATTATTGTGGCGTATAGATTGTTGGCGCAGATTCCGGTGCCGATGGGCGATGCTTCGACGTTTAAGGAAGCAGTGTCTAATTTGATGGAAAAGTCGGATTTTTCGAACTTCTTGAACTTGATTTCAGGTGGTGGGTTGGCTTCATTTAGTATTATATTGGTAGGTTTGTCACCATATATTACTGGTTCGATTGTGATTCAGCTTCTGACGAAGGCAATCCCGTCGCTTGAGGAGTTGTCGAATGACGGTGAAACGGGGCGGCGCAAGATTAATCAGTGGACGCGGATGCTAACGGTACCGCTTGCGATTGTACAGTCGATTGCTTATATTTTCATCTTGTATCAATCGACCTTGTCGGCAAATATCGCGAGTGATTTTACACCGACCTTTGGGGATTGGGCTTTGTCGGTGACAGCGATGACGGCGGGTTCGGTAATTTTGATGTGGATGGGAGAGCTGATTACGGAACAGGGGATTGGCAATGGTATTTCTACTTTGATTTTCGCTTCGATTATTTCGCAGCTACCTACGACGATGGCTTCACTTGGGGCGTCGTTGTTTGATACGAGTCAAGGCACTTTGAACTTGTTTGGGCTAGATTTGCCGATGAACCCGACGACATTTTGGATTGTGCTAGGATTTGGTATTGCGATGTTGGTGGTGATATATTTCTTAGTGAAGCTAAACGAGGCGCAGAGAATTATTACGGTGAACTATGCCAAGCGGGTGCACGGGAATTCGTCTTACGGTGGGATTAAGTCGATTTTGCCGATTAAACTAATTGCGGCAGGGGTGATTCCGGTGATTTTTGCGACGGCCTTCTTGTCGTTACCGGCGCTAATTGGGCAGGTAATTACGACTTTCGATTCGGGTAATGAGTTTGGCGCAGCGCTAGTGTCGATTTTTTCGGCGCCTTCGGCGAATAATTTTGCTACGATGTACCCGGATGGCATTACAGGGCAATGGTTTGTGTACCCAGCGTTGTACTTTATACTGGTATTTATGTTTACTTATTTCTATACCTCGATTATCTTTAATACAAAGGAAATCGCGGATAATTTACAGAAACAAGGTGGATTTATTGAGGGGGTGAGGCCAGGCATTGCGACTTCAAAGTACTTGTCTAAGGTAGTGAATCATTTGGATTTGTTTGGAGCATTGGCGCTCGGTCTCATTGCGATGCTACCATTTATTACGGATTATATCTTTATTATGGTGACGGGGGCGCCGATTGGGCTTTCGATTTCGGGTACGGGGCTTCTGATTGTAGTGACGGTGGCGTTGGAGAATCTAAGGTCGGTGGATTCGAGGGCCTTAATGATAACTTACGACGATTTTAGAAATGACCTTGAAGATTGATTTTAACTGGAAAAGGTGCCTAAAATGGGTGGCGTGGGGGATTGTTGGTCTGTTCTTGCTGATATTTATTATTCGCGTGCTTGCGTTTGAAAACTATTATTACGATGCGGAGGATGGTAGCGAGAGAGCAGTAGCGGAAGGCGTGGGGGATATTGAAGTAGTACAGGATGAACTGATTGAAGAAGAGCCGACGGAAGCGGAAATTAGGGAATATACGGTAGCGGCAGATAGACCGAAGTATTTGTCGGTGGAGCGATTAGGGATTCGTAACGCAAGGATACTGCCAATGGGCTTGACAAAGGAAGGGGCGCTGGACACGCCGAGGAATATTTTCGATGTGGGGTGGTATGAGCAGTCAGGTAAACCCGGGCAGGGCGGTACTTTGATTATCGATGGGCATAATGGCGGACCGCACGTTAAGGGTGTGTTTAAGAATCTGCCGAATTTATCGACTGGTGATATTATTGCGATTACGAGAGGTGATAATATAGTGTATAAATACAGTGTAGTTGAGAATGTTGAGGTGCCTTTGTCGGAAGCAGATGCGTATATGGTGAAAGCGGCGCAGAGCCCTGAAGAGGGTAAGGAATCTGTAACTTTGATTTCCTGTACTGGCGAATGGTCACAACAGCGCGGAACTTATCTTTCTAGGCAATTTACAAGAGCCGTGCTTATAGAGGACTAATATTTAGAATTTTTTATTCTAAATATTAGTCCTTTACAAAGTATGACTTTTGTGCTAAACTAGAAGGGTAATTTATGGCTAGTCAAAAGGAAGTGATTAAACTCACTGGTAGTGTGGTGGAAGCACTGCCGAATACCCAGTTTCGGGTTGAACTCGAGAATGGTCATGTTATTGTCGCCCATATGAGCGGGAAAATGCGGAAGAATTATATCCGTCTCGTTCCGGGTGACAGAGTAGAAGTGGAGCTCACGCCCTACGATTTATCGAAGGGTCGAATTTCATTTAGACTCAAAGATTAATATTAAATCGTTGTAAATTTTACAACATTTGATGCTATTAGACACTATTTGCAAAAGTGTTTAGTGGAGTCTTTAAGTTGTATTTTTGCAACATAAGGAAAGGAAAGGATTTTAACACAATGAAAGTACGCGCAAGTGTTAAAAAAATCTCCCCAGATGACATCATTGTACGCCGGAAGGGTGTACTTCGCGTTATCAACAAGAAAAAACCTAAGAATAAGCAAAGGCAGGGTTAAACAATGGCTAGAATAGCTAGTGTAGTTATCCCGTCAGATAAGCAAGTGTGGATTGCACTGACTTATGTGAATGGGATTGGTCGTACGACCAGTAAAAAAATCCTTGCGGAGGCTAAAATCGAGCCTACCACTCGGGTGAAAGATCTCACCGAGGCTGACGAACAAAAAATCAACGACATTATTTCAGCGAAATATCATGTTGAAGGTGATTTACGGCGCCTCGTGAGCAACAATATTAAACGATTAAAGGATATTAATTCCTATAAGGGTGTCCGTCACAAGGCTAAATTACCAGTCAACGGCCAGCGTACCCGTACGAATGCGCGTACTCGTAAGGGCAAGGCGATCGCGGTCGGTGGTGCACAACCTAAGGCAGCAAGTAAGACTTAAGGAGGAACTATGGCAGAAGAAGTGAAAACTGAAGTTCAGACTGCGGAAGTATCGGCTCCAAAGTCTAAGGCTAATAAGAAAGCAAAAAGGATAGTGAATGCTGGAGAAGTCCACATTCAAGCAACCTTTAACAACACAATTATCAGTGTGACTGATAAATCTGGTGGCGTGCTGTCAGCTTCGTCGGCCGGGGCAAATGGTTTCCGTGGCTCAAAGAAGGGCACGGCATTTGCAGCTGGTGTGGCAGCAGAGAAAGCATTGGAGATTGCCAAGAAGAATCACGCGCTCAACTCTGTAGATGTTTACGTCTCGGGGATTGGTCTTGGTCGCGATGCGGCTGTACGGGCGATTTCGGCTACAGGTATCAAGATTGATAGTATCATAGATGTAACCCCGATTGCGCACGGTGGTGTGCGACCTAAGGGAGAAAGGAAACCGTAATGGCTAGAGATATTACTCCGATTGTAAAGCAAAGCCGTCGCGAAGGGTTCGCTTTGGCGCCAAAAGCGCACAAAATTATGGCGAAGAAGTCTGGGATTCCGGGCGAGCACGGCGATAAGAAAGTACGTGGCGGCAGTCTATATCTGACTCAGCTTCGTGAAAAGCAAAAGGTACGCCGTATGTACGGTTTACTGGAGAAACAATTTGCAAAAGTAATGCGAGAAGCACAGAAAGCCGAAGGCTTAACGGGTGAAAAATTGCTAGAGTCCCTCGAGAGGAGAGCCGATAACGCAGTTTTCAGAGCTGGATTTGCTTTGACTCGCCGTCAAGCAAGGCAACTCGTCTCGCACGGACATTTTCTATTGAATGGTCGTCGAATTGATATCCCATCGATTCGATTGAACCCGGGTGATGTTCTGGAAGTTCGTCCTAAATCTGGGAAGACAGAATACTTCAAGAATCTTGCGAATATCACTGGCGCGGCAAATGTGACCCCGCTATCGTGGATGAAGGTCGACGCGAAGAAAATGAAGATTGAGATTACCGGTTTACCGAAACGCGAAGAATCGGAGCCTGGTATTAACGAACAATTAATTGTTGAGTATTACTCACGCTAAGGAGAAATAGAATATGACAACCAAAAATATTCACGAAGCTACACTGGCTGAAGTCAAGAAAATCAGCGATACTAGTGCAGAATTCGTTATTCGTCCATTGTATTATGGCTACGGTAATACTTTAGGCAATTCGCTACGTCGGGTTTTGCTTTCGAGCATCAAGGGTGCTGCGATTACAGCTTTCTCGATTGAGGGTTCGACGCACGAATACGCGGCGATTCCTGGTATTCGGGAAGATGTAGTAGATATTATGCTAAATCTCAAGAATATCCGCTTTAAGTGCCATACTGATGCTCCAGTGGAATTGACGCTTGAGATTAAGGGCGATAAGCAATCTGAGAAGGACGGTGATAAACGCGTGGTAGCTGGTGATATCAAGTTGCCAGCTGAGGTGGAAATTGCTAATCCAAATCAGACGATTTGCCACATCGATGATCCGAAATTTGTACTGAAGATGCACTTTATCGTAGAGACTGGTCGTGGTTATCTCACGATTGAGAATTCTAGCGAGGAGCGCGTACATTCGGATATGATTGCGGTGGACGCAGTGTTTACCCCAGTTCTGCGCGTGCGTTATAAGGTAGAAAATACGCGTGTGGGTCAAGATACAAATTTGCAGCAATTGACTTTGACGGTCGATACTGATGGGACTATTACGCCGCAAGAGGCCTTTGAAGAGGCGGCGGCGATTTTGGTGAATCAATATAAGGCTTTGGCTGGTAAGACGGTGCTTGAGAATACTCCTGCGCCGGGTACCAACAAAGACGACGATGATACTGCGGGCCTTAATGTACCGATTGAGGATTTGGAATTGTCTGCTAGAACAGCTAACGCCCTTCTTAATAATGATATTAGGACGGTTCGTGACCTGGTGACTTTGTCGGAGATTGACCTTCGTGAGTTGAAAGGTTTCGGGCAGAAGGCGTTAGACGAAGTAAAAGAAAAGTTAACGGAGTTGAATTTTTAATATGCACCGACACGGATATAAAGGCCGGAAATTTGGCCGTAAAACCGATCAGAGGTTGGCGCTAACACGGGGGCTGATGTGCTCTCTGATCAAATATCAATCTATAACTACAACTCTCGCGCGGGCGAAGGAAATTCGTCGTGAAGCCGAGAAGTTAATTACAATGGCAAAGAAGGGCGGGCTAGCTAACCGTCGTTTGATTATTGCTAGACTAAATGATTTGGATTCTGCTACTTTGTTAGTCGATGTAGTGGCACCTCAAATTAAGCGTGATTCTGGTTATCTTAGAATCGAGCGGGCGGGTTACCGTCGTGGCGATAATGCTGAGATGGGGACGATTAGTTTTGTAGATGAAATTGACTACGAAGTAGAGCCTGAGAAGCCTGACAAAGAGGCAAAGAAATCTGCTACTAAGTCAGCTTCGAAGCCTGCTAAGGCGACCAAGCCAGCCAAGAAGGAGGATAAATAATGAAAACTTATTCTCAAAAGAGCGCAGAAATTAAGCGTGAATGGTGGCTGATTGACGCTGCTTCTATGCCACTTGGTAAATTGGCAGTCGTAATTGCTGACAAACTAATGGGCAAGTCTAAGGTTACCTATACTCCGCATATTGATAATGGTGACTATGTAGTGGTTGTCAATGCGAAGAATATTAAGGTGACTGGCGACAAGATGACCAAGAAGATGTATTATCGTCACAGCGGTTATCCTGGCGGTTTGACAGAGCTGAAGCTCGAGGAAGTGATTGAAAAGCACCCAGAAGTTGCGGTTCGTGAAGCTGTAAAGGGGATGCTTCCTAAAAATAAGTTGTCTGCTGACAGGTTGGCTAGACTTCGGGTCTTTGACGGGCCTGAGCACGATCATACGGCGCAACAGCCAAAGGAGATTAAATAATGACAGCGACTAAGAAATACACTTACGGGTTGGGACGTCGTAAATCAGCTACGGCGACCGCGAGACTTTACAAGGGTAAGGGCGAGATTACGATTAACGATAAGCCGGCGCTCGAATATTTGTCGGGTAACAAGACTTATCTGGCTGAAATCACTGACCCATTGGCACTGGCTGGTAAGCAAAAAGAGTTCGATATCACGATTTTAGTCAAAGGTGGTGGTTTGGCGGGGCAAGTAGATGCGATTAAGCTCGCAATCTCGAAAGCCTTAGTGACCGAATTTCCAGATTTGCGCCCAGTTTTGAAGAAGGCTGGTTTCACTTCACGTGATCCACGCGAGAAGGAACGTAAGAAGTACGGTCTGCGTTCGGCGAGACGACGCGAACAGTTCTCGAAGCGTTAATGCTGATAAAAATAAGCCTCGATCCGGGGTTTATTTTTTGCTTATGATTAAAAAAGTGTGTTATAATCGTAGTATGAATAACACAAGTAATAAGACGAAGCTAAGGGATACGAGGGGCTCCTTGGCAACCGTGAAAAAATCGTCTCTCTCTCTCTCTCTCTCTCTCTCTCTCATAAGAGAATCAATTATGAACTATTAGCACTAGGTGGTGTAGTAGGATTAACTATACTGACTGGTGCTTTTTTAATGTCAGGGAAGGTCTCGGCTGAGGATAGTTCTGTTTCTACCGCTACCATCACCGTGCCAGTAGCGTGTTCTATGATAGGTGTGTTAGATACACCGCACACTGCCGAAATTCCTAACGGTATAGATTCCCGTGGTAGTGATTATTACCCAGACGGAATAGGGCAGACTACACTTAAAGCCTATTGCAATGATAGTGAAGGTTTTTCCATCTATGCGGTAGGTTATTCTGACGATACACTAGGTAACACGTATCTAAGAGATGCTACGCTTGGGCAAGATGAAGATATTCAGACTAGTACGACATTTTCTGGTACTGATTCAGCTTGGGCAATGAGGATTGGTGTAACAAGTGGGAACTACCCAGCCATTGTAGCCGGCAGTAGCAGTGATACTGAAAAAGAATCTGGTGACCTAGATTATAGTACTTGGCAAGCAGTACCAAGTTCTTACACTAGAGTAGCCTATCGTAACTCAGCTACTGATGTAGATAACGATTGCATTGCTTCAGCCGAAGGTTCTAGTGTCACTACTACCTACGCTGCCTATATCAGCACTACCCAAAATGCTGGTACCTATGTAGGTAAAGTCAAATACACCCTCGTCCATCCTGCTAGTGAAGAACCTCTCCAGCCCCAAACTACTCAGGCTAATAAAATCTGCTATTATCCTAGTGCTAGTGCATATGAAGGCACAATGGGATGTCAAACTATAACTTCTAGCACCACCAGTGCTACACTCCTTGCCTCTAACTTCTCTAGGACTGGTTATGGCTTTGCGGGCTGGTCTGATGCTTATGACTATGCTACTAACGCCAATGCTCACTTCTACGGCCCACAAGAATATATCACCTTTACGGCTGGACAATACTCTGGTACCGATGCGGGCTTAAGCCTTTATGCGGTGTGGGTTAAATCCGCTGGTAATATTCAAAGCTGGAATGGTTGCTCCTCACTGACCAGAGCAGATCAAGCTACTAATATCTTTAGCCAAAGTATCACAGCTCTGACTGACCAACGTGATAGCCAGACTTATGCTGTAGCTAAACTCGCAGACGGACAATGCTGGATGATTGAAAACTTGAGACTGGAAAGCACTAACAGCGACAACAGTACCGGTGCCCTTGCCCAAGGTTATGGCACAAGCGCTACTTACGGTAACTTCTCTGGCTTAGCTGATGCCGAGTCTGCTAATTTCTCCAACTCTACTACCGCCAATAGTCTCTACTATTCTGGTACCCAAGACGGTACTGCTAGAATAGACATCGGTACTACAAATTCCCCTGGTTATCGTATGCCACGTTATAATAATACTAACACTTCCGCTCGTGCCTCCTCACCTACCGGTAACAATTCAGCAATGTACAGTTATGGTAACTACTACACTTGGCACGCTGCTATTGCTAATACTAACTATAATGGCACTAACAACCAATCCACTACCGGCACTTCACTCTGCCCAGCTGGTTGGCATTTGCCTACTGGTGGTATGGCTTATGCCTCTGGTAATACTAGTGGCGTAAATGTAACTGGCGACACCAGCACCTTTCGTGAATTCTATAATCTTGGTTACGATATTATGGGTAGCACTACTACGGCTTACGAAGATAGTCCTAATAGCGGTTACGCTTATTATTCTAGTAACACGACCAATTCAAACGGCGATACTGCCACCAAAGCCTTTAGGAAATTCCCCAATAACTTCCTCTACTCTGGCTACTTCGGTACGTCGTCTGCTAACCATAGGGGCAGCTACGGCTACTATTGGTCGTCTACTGCGCTCAATAGCAGCTTTTCGTATAACCTGTACCTGGGTAGCTCGTATGTCTACCCAGGTACAGATTACTACAATAAGGGCAACGGCAGCAGTATTAGGTGCGTCAGCGGTTCCTAATGAATTACTCTCCATAAAGTTGACACCACCCTTAGGAGTATACCCCGTTTAGTAGACACCTAGCTACGGGGTATTACCCAAAAAGTGGACACGTATCCGTAGAAGTGCATAGTAAGGTGGGTGGTTATGGAGAGTTTTTAGAGCGTGGGGGAATTTGATTTGTGCTAAACGCACAAATCAATTCGTGGGACGTCGTCTTGAATTAGTTTATTGTATTAACCAATCTGCAATATCGATTATTTTGACACCTTCATAAGTCCATTCTGGTTCGTTGGTATGAGCAATGAGGTATTTCGGATAGGCGTCTTTGATACTGAGAAGAGAATTTATTTCACGAGAAAGCGTTTCGGGGTCTGAAATGTCATAGGACACTTGGTAATAAATCTTTTCGCTTCCTTTTGTAGCTACGAAATCGATTTCGCGACCGCGTAAAGAGCCAACATATAGTTCGTAACCTCGTCGCAAAAGCTCTATGGCCACGATGTTTTCGTAGATGTTTCCAGTGTTGACATCTTTTGTACCCAATTTGGCAGATCGAAGCGTGTGGTCTACTAAATAATACTTATCTTGTGAGCGCAGATAATCTTTGCCTTCGATATCGTAGCGCTTGACTTTGTAAAAGGCATAGGCATTTGTGAAATAATTGAGATAACTACCGACTGTTTTGTTGTTTGTGTCGGCGCCGTCAGAGTTTAATACATTAGTCACATTGCGTCCCGTAGTGGTGCGAGAAATATTATCGAGGAGAAAGTCACCGATTTTGCGAAGGAGAGTTGGGTTCTGGATGCCATATTTTTGCTCGATATCGCGAATAATCATAGTGTCATAAATTTCGGCAATGTAGCGAGACTTTTCTGGCAGGTCATTGTATATATAGGAGCCAGCAAACCCGCCGTCTACTAGGTAATTATTGAACATTTGATATTGGTTGCCGATATCGCGTTGATAAGCTAGGTATTCTTTGAATGAAAAGGGAAAGATTTCTACTGGAAAAACTCGGCCTGCGAACAGAGTCGCTAGATCTGATGAAAGCAAGAAGGCGTTTGAACCAGTGACAAAGATATTGTATTTTTGTGAATTGTGGAGGCTGTTGATGGTCTTTTCGAAGCCATGGCACATCTGAACTTCGTCGATAAGGACAAAATTTTGGGTATTTGCTAAATAGCGGGCTTCAATGTAATCATTTAGCTTGTGATACTCTTGGAGTTCTTCAAACCTAATATTATTGAAGTCGATATGTATAATGTTGGCATTAGTAACCTTATTTGCGATGTGCTCTTTGAGGCAATTCAATAGGGTAGATTTGCCGCTGCGCCGGACGCCCGTGATGACTTTTATATCGGGGGTGCCGATGACTTTGATAAGGGTTTTTAGATAATCGCGTTCTATGATTTTCATATTTAGTCCTTTCTAGGGCGATTATAGCACGCGTTTCTCAAAATGACAATATCTGCCAGTTTGAGAAATATAACTTCACTTCTGTTTCTCAAAATTGTATTATTTGCTGTTTTGAGAAATGGTTATGGTTTGGTGGAGCGTGCGGGAATACTTCGTATTCCCGGGCCGCTCCTTAGAAATAAAAAACAAGTCGCAAGCGACTTCTTTTTTATCTCTGGTGGAGCGTGCGGGAATCAAACCCGCGACCTCAGCAATGCGAATGCTGCGCTCTATCAGCTGAGCTAACGCCCCACTAGAATATATTATATCACATTTTAGATGCTTGGTACAGGGAATTTGTGGGCGAGGGCTTGGACTTCGGCGCGGAGAATGGCGATTTTTTCATACTCAGTTTCAGTGAGGGCTTCCTTGCCGTCTTCGACGGCTTTTTGGCAGAGAAGGGCGACTTGTTTCATCCATTCGGCGATTTTGACCATTTCCTTTTCACCCATCTCGCGTGTAGTGATGGCGGGGGTGCCGAGACGGACGCCATTGGGCTTAAAGGCGCCGCCGGTGTCGCCTGGGAGGGCATTGGCGTTTAAGGTAAGACCAATTAGATCGAGGGCTCTTTCGTACATTTTGCCGTTGACGCCGTAACTTTTCATGACGTCGATGAGGATTAAATGGTTGTCGGTGCCTCCACCTTGCAGTACGAAACCGCGGTTCATTAATTCTTTGGCGAGGGTTTTGGCATTCTTGACGATGTTTTTGGCGTAGGTTTTGAATTCTGGTTGCAGGGCTTCACCAAATGCGACGGCCTTAGCGGCGATAACGTGTTCTAATGGGCCACCTTGGGTACCTGGGAAGACGGCTTTATCAACTAAAGTCGGGATATTGGCTAGGGATTTATCGGAAACTTTTTTGATTGGGGAACCGACAGTACCTTTGGTGAGAATGAGGCCACCACGAGGGCCACGTAGAGTCTTATGCGTGGTGGTGGTCATTACATTGAAGCCAAAGTCTAGCGGATTGGGGTGCTCGCCGGCGGCAATGAGACCAGCTACGTGGGCCATATCGGCCATTAGTAATATTTCGTGCTGCCATTTCTGCTCAGCTTTCGAACGAATCTCAGCGACACGCTTAAAATCGGGGATTTTCATGAAAGCGGAGTAGCCGATAAGGAGTAATTTGATGTCATTTTTAAGAGCTAATTCTTCAATTTCTTCGTAGTTTAAGTCTCCAGACTTGTCAGTGCCATAGGGGATGAACTCATAGATTTTGGCGCTACGGGTTACAGGAGAGCCGTGAGTGAGATGTCCGCCGTGACCGAGGTTCATAGCGAGGATTTTGTCACCTGGCTCGCACCAAGCGAAATAAACTGCTTCGTTGGCATTGGCGCCAGAATGGGGTTGAACGTTGGCGTGATCAGCGTGGAATAACTCACAAGCGCGAGAGATGGCGAGGCGTTCGATACGGTCTACGTTGACTTGTCCACCGTAATAACGATAGTTAGGCAAAACTTCCTCGGTAATCCTGTCATCGGACCAACCAGGTATACCTTCAAAACTAGGGTAACCTTCCGAATACTTATTGGTTAAAACGGAACCCATCGCCTCTAATACGGCTTTAGATACGTAATTTTCACTAGGGATGAGTTCTAGACCATCAGTTTGGCGGGTTTTTTCTTGTTCAATTAAATCAAATACTAAATCTTTCATATTGCTCCTTTATAGTTATCACTGAACGGGTCCTGCCGAATTTTCCTCCCCCAAAATTGGCTGCAATTTTGGGGGTCCCCCTCCAAATTCGTCACCCGTTCATTTTACACTGTACTTAGTAATGGAATAGTTTAAACCATTTTCAGAGCCTTTCTTTATTATGGTTTTAACGTATTTGGATTTGTCAAACTCGGGGAAGAAGACGTCGGCGGAATCGTCGGTAGCGTTTATCTCGGTGAGGTAGAGGTGCTTGGCATAAGGGAGAAAAGCTTCGTAGATACTACCGCCGCCGATAATGAAGATTTCTTCGGCGGTGTCCTTATGATGGCTAATGAAGCTGTCGAGGTCGTGGACGATTGAGTCTGGGCCTTCGAGGTCGTGTTGAGAAATAACGATGTTTTCGCGGTTTTTGAGTTTACCAGGGAGGGAGTCCCAGGTTTTGCGGCCCATTAGGATTTTGTGTCCCGTGGTGGTTTCGCGAAAGAATCTCATATCATCTTTAAGATGAAAGACGAGGGAGCCGGATTTACCGAGCTCACGGTTCTTACCAATGCAAGCAATTAGACTAAACATTTTTACTCCGTAACTGGCATCTTGATAACACCGAGGTGCTCATAATCCTCCAATCTGATATCTTTAAGTTCGCGGGAATTGTCGAAGTTGTAAAAATCGTGGATTTCGGGATTAAGCCAAAGCTTTGGGGCTGGTGGCAGGGTACCCGATTTAGTGGCTTTGTCGTAACGGGAGATTTGCTCGCGAATCCCGTCGATTTGGTTTTCGTAAATATGGGCGTCGTTGGTGATGAAAGTAAATTGACCGGGTTTGGCACCGATGGTCCGAGCAATGAGGTGGCAGAGCACGGCATATTGGACAATGTTGAAAGGAAGACCAAGTGGTACGTCGGAGGAACGAGAGGTGACTAGGAGATTTAGCTTGCCGTCGATCAGATTCCACTGGGAATTCCAAACGCAAGAAGGGAGAGCGGCGGTCTCGAGCCATTCATTTTGCCAGAGAGAAAGCACCATACGGCGGTTGCCAGGATTGTGTTTTAAGGTGTCGATTAAGTTTTGGATTAGGTCGTAGCGATTGACAATCCAGCCGTAGGCGGTGCCGATGGTGTGAGCAAAGTCGGTCTGAGGCTCGGTAGGATGCGTATCGACAAAGATTTGGTTGATATTGCGACCTTGGTAAACGCCATCTGCGGAAATTTCCCATTCGTTCCAGATTTTGATGCCACGCTTTTGTAACCAACGTACATCGTTCGAGGCGACTTGATAAATCCAAAGCATCTCAAGGACGGCGGTCTTGAAGCCAACTTTTTTGGTGGTAAGAATGGGGAATTCTTCGGAAAGGTCAAACTGGAGGACCTGATGTGGCAAGCGAATAGTACTGGCTCCGGATTGGGCTTGAGCGGCATGATCGGGGATGGCTGATTTCACGCTCCGGGAATCACTTGCTTGGTAATTGGTGATTTTCTCGCCGTGATTTAATGTACGCCGGCATAAGTCAATATATTGGTCGTCGAATTTGCTCATTTTGCCTCCGTTTCCTCTATTTTAGCATAAAAAAACGACTCTGACTATAATCAGAGTCGTGATTTGGAGGGGGTTATGGTAAATACTGTTTTTCACGCCAATTGTACCATTTGCCGTGGACGAGCAGGGTAGCCATAATAATGATGGCTGTAAAGAATCCGGTATCGTCGTATCTTGTCATTTCGCGAGCGAAGAGAAAATCTACGGTCCAGATTTCGCTTAATAAATATCCGTCATTGTGACTTAACTCACATAGTTTGATTTCTGCTTTGTTGACTTCGGAGATATCCTGGTCGTCGTAATAAGCATGTGGGTAACAACCTAAATCGTCGTAACAAAGCATCATTAGAATGGCGGATAATTTGTCGGCTACAAATAAAGTGCGCCCTTCTTCGGTGGATTTATCCTCCATTTCGCTGAGGAGTTTCCTGATGTAGAAGCAATGGCTAGATTCGCTGTCAGTGTATAGATTAAGAAAATCATCAAAATATGTGTGGTCTTGAGCGAGTTTTATGGATTCGTTACGAGAGCCATTATCGGGTGTGTCGCCAGTTTCATTCTCGGGCAAATCGTGAATTAAGATCGCTTCATCGATTTCGCGACGATTGTAAAGTGACGTATCGACTCCCCAGCCGTATGTAATATCCAAGCAATAGTTTACTAAAGCCCTAAACAAGTTAGTATGCGCGGAGTCAGATTCAAATGCCATAAAATCAGCAGTTAAATGCCCAATGCGATTACCTACTCTCAAAATGGTGCCGTTTTTGGCGACTTCGAGAAGTCGTCTGGTAATATCCATCACTAAACCCGGGTTATTTAACGAGGGTTCATAGGTGTCTAAAGCATTGTTCAGTTCGAGCTCTTTATGAAACAACCTTAAGTATTCACTGTAAATTCCCATTTTATCACCTCCAGTTTGTAAAAGTGCTAAAAGTACAACCCCTCTCTCAGTAGGTATTATATCACAATTGTTTCGGGTTTTTGGATATTTTAACAGGGATATGCTTGACAATATTCACGAAGTATGCTATAATAAGGACATATATTAGTCATAGATATAGAGGGAGTGATGTGTAAAACAATTAGAGTGATTTTGAGCTTGATGGCGGGGTTGGTTTTGATCGGGCTTCTCGGCGGTCGTTACAGCGGTGGAGTAGTCGATAAGTTTGATGTTGATACTTACGATAAGGCTAGCGTAATAGATAAAGCAGATCAGATTGATTTGCCAGAGGTGGCGAAAACTTACTCTCCCTATGTTTCTTATACGCGTACGGTTCGGACATCTGCCAGTACTGGTTACGGCTCTTATAAAGTAATGGGGGATTATATCGCGGTAGCTGGACGGAATGTTTCAGTTGTTGAGGTGGGAAGTACTACAGTTGATGCCGGTGACCATGTTAATAAATATGGTAGTCGGTTTTACTATGGGCATAATACGGGGGCGGTGTTTGGCGGGTTGTATGGACTTGGTGTCGGGAGCAATTTTTCGATTTATAATGGGGGTGTGTTGCATAATTACAGAGTGAGCAAAGTAGTGATTTTTGAAAAAAATACCGCAAACGGGCGCCTGGAGCTAAATGGCTCGGGGAATTATATGAAATCTGTAGCGGAAGCTCGAAGTGGTGGGGTGCAATATGATGTGAGTCTGATGACCTGCTATGGTACATCTTACGGTAATGGTGATGCTTCGCATCGGTTGGTGATTTTTGCGAACGAGTTTTAGGTCGTTCTCATCTGGTAAAATGAAGATGGTCGTGGTATAATATATGCAGAGTATGATGAAGTGTGTTAAGAGACTGACTATATTTACGGTATCTTTGTTTTTGATGTTTTGTGGGGGCACTGAGGTAGTCAATGCTGATTTGCCGAGGAATATTTTGGATAATTATTCTCTAAATAATATCCTTTTTTATAATCCGACTGGTGGATGTGATGTTAAAATTCTAAATGCTAGAACCAAAAACCAAAACTACGCAGGTGATAAAGTTTGGACCAATGAACAGCTTAGTGCAATTGAAGCGAACCGTGCAATTTATGAAAAAGCTGAGACTAAATACGGTATACCGTGGCAGTTATTGGCGACGGTGCATAGTCTAGAGACTGGTTTGGCGCGTTCGAACCCGGAAGGGGGTCAGGGGCTATATGGGCTTTATTCTTACACTGTTGGGGGGACTAATGACGAAGCTTTCTTGCCGGTAGGGGCAGTTTCGGATGATGAATTTGAGCGCCAGACTTTGCTTGCGGGAGAGCAGATGAAGCAAATGATTGAGTCGAAAGGGCTAAAGGTCGATTCCGACGAAGGCATTAAATCTTTGCTGTTTCAATACAACGGAAGGTCGGACAAATACATCGAGAAGGCCCTAGCGTTAGGCTTTACACAGGCGGAAGCAGAAATTGGCGAGGGCTCGCCCTATGTGATGAACCGCTATGATGCGAGACGAGACCCAAATAGCGACGAAATTGACCCGGCGTGGCCAGGGAGGTATGTAGCGGATGGGGTTTATGATGAGAATGCGGTGCAGTATGATTTTGGTGGGTTCGTTAAATATGAGGCTTTGGTGGCTGGAACTAGCGATGATGGTCTGTGCGTTTCAAGCATTACCGGTGGAAATATGGATTTGAATTTGACAGCTATCCAACTAGCTTGGTCGCAGGCGGAACGGCAGAATACATTTTCTAAAGCGACAGCGGAGTATCTTACTGCAATTCGAGAAACTTGGCTAAGCGGATATGAGTTAAGTGTTGCCAGCGCTGGGAGTTTTAACCGTGGTGATGGATCGATGATTCCGGTAGGAATGAGTTGCGATAATTTTGTGGGGACAGTGGTGAGATTTTCGGGCGTGGATCCGGATTTTCCAGTGTGGCTAGGAAGCCAGAAGTCATATCTTGCAAGTTCGCCGGATTGGGAAGCTGTGACCGTTAATGATTCATCGCAGGCGAAAGCAGGTGATATTAGAGTAGAAAACAACGGTGGGCATATTGTGATGATTGCGGAAGTCGATGGCGAATTAAAGGTAGCTTCGGCGTCTTCTGGCGATAGATTTGGAGATATCCAAGATTATTATACGAAGCCGGGGATAACATATAGGTTGAAAATATGAAAAAAATCTTAGGCTTTATCGAAAAACATTTTATTGTAATGCTGGCGGGGGCGTTTATGATAGTGCTTGCTTTGGTGTTCATGATTATTGGGATTAACATGAATTATTCGGCGAGTTTAGATATTTTGGTGGTGCCGACAGATGCGAAAATTCTAGTGGACGGACGTGAGTATGCGAACGGACTATATGAGAATTTGCATATAGGAAAGGCACTGGTTCAAATATCGCGAGAGGGATTTGAGTCGCAAAAATTTGAAATAGAACTGAGAAGAGGTGAGAAAACTAAACTGTATGTTTTGCTTGACGGCGATGAGGAGTTCTCTAATGACAATGCTGATGAGACAACGTTGTATCTAACAGACATTATAAATGAATATTTGGGAGAACTCGAGACGGCAGAACTGGTCGAAAAGTATCCTATAATGGCAGATTTACCGATTGCATACGAGGATTATTTGGATAATTATACGAAATATGTAAGCTATAGAGTGGATGGTGGGCAATATAAAGAGTGTACGCAAGTGTTTTGTTTGAAAATTACGGATATTACGGGTGGTAATTATGAACGGGCGCTAGAGGCGATACGGGGGCGAGGATATAATCCGGATGATTATGAGATAATTTACGAAGACACTAGCAAGAAAGGTCACGCATAGAAAATAAAAAAAAAGTCGCAAGCGACTTCTTTTTTTATTTTTGGTGGAGCGTATGAGATTCAAACTCATGACCTCTACTATGCCATAGTAGCGCTCTAATCAACTGAGCTAACGCCCCAACGTTTTTATTTTAGCACAAAGTATGCTAAAATGGAAGCATGAAGACGATTTTGACTGGAATTCGAGCGAATTCCGAACTGACTTTGGGGAATTATTTAGGGGCTTTGCTTCCTATGGTGAGACTGGCTAACAAGCACTCGAAGGAGATGAACGTAAATATTTTTGTGCCGGATCTGCATTCGATTATTGCTGAGATTGATGGCGATTTGAAGCAAAATATTGTACGTACCATTAAGTACTATTTGGCGGCTGGCTTAGAGATAAATGATAACGTGCATTTTTATCGTCAGAGCTATGTGCCGGCACATTCGGAACTATGTTGGATTCTGAATTGCGTGGCGACGATGGGTGAGACCTCGAGGATGACGCAATACAAAGAAAAGAGTGAGGGTAGAGAATCGTGTAATGTGGGGATTTTTGATTACCCGATTTTGATGGCGGCGGATATTTTGCTGTATTCGGCAGAATATGTGCCGATTGGCGAGGACCAATTTCAGCATATCGAATTAACACGTAATCTTGCTACGCGTTTCAATCATCGTTATGGTGAGATTTTTACTGTGCCTTTGAAAACGGAGGAACAGATGAAGTTTATGGGGGTTTCGGACGGGGTGCGAATTCGTGATTTGTTGAACCCTGAAAAGAAGATGAGCAAATCGACATTGGCCGAGAATTCCAAAATTATGCTTGACGACGAGCCGGCTAAAGCTGCTAAGAAAATTATGAGTGCGACAACCGATTCACTTGGTAAGGTAAAATTTGATATGTGGGGACAGCCAGGGATTTCGAATTTGCTTACGATTGAAGCTCTGGTGACTGATACGCCTTTGCAAGATGTGATTAGTACTTGGTCGGGTGAGACTAGATATGGCGAGTTAAAGAGAAAAGTGAGTGAGTCGGTGAGTACGATGCTACAAGAGTTCCAGGCCAAATTGGCCGAGATTGATGATTTGCAAATTCAGGGTTTGCTTGAAGTTGGTGAGGTATATGCGAATGATGTAGCTGACGAGAAATTGTTAGAAGTACAAAGAGCCGTAGGCTTGAGATAGGGATATAGATAAGCAAAAACCCGGCTTTGAGCCGGGCGGTGGGAGGTTAAACTGAATCGGATAAAAAATTGGCATCATCGAGTAGACGAACTAGCTCCTCGATGTCATTTAAATCTGTGATGCCGTTATAGTGGGCCAAGATTTTATTGATGTCTTTGATATTGGTGCGCAACAGATAAAGTAAGTTGGCTTCGCGCGGCCATTTGGTTTTGGCCTTTTTTAACACCGGTAGTAGGAATATAGATGTCTCGAGGACATTTTTGCGAATAGCGCGTTTGGAGAGATTGGTGATCGTGGTGATATTGTCCCAGCGGTCGAAACCTTTGCACTCAAGCGCGATTTTGTTTTCTGGCCTATCTTCATCGATAAACTGTTGGAAATAACGGCGTTTAGTTTCTGAATAGGGTTCATTGGGGTAGGCTGCCGATAAAGTCATTAGACGTACCGCGGCCTTAACGGTTTCGCCGACGGGTAAATCAGCGACCATTTTGGCTACCTCGCTATTCAATAAACGTCGTCCTTCTGGTGCGCTGTCTTCTACTACGTCGTGCAGTAGGTTGGTGGCGTACAGCTCGTCGTTGATAACGCCCATTGCCTGCTGGCGGCAGGCCATTGATAGTGGGTGGACAATATAGAGTTCGCCGTTTTTGCGGAGTTGCTCGCCGTGTTTTTCGCACATATGACCGAGCGCGTCCATACTTTGTTCGAGCCCCAAATCACCGAAGTGAACTTTGAGACGGGTACGCATTTTGGCAACTTTGATATCAGACTGCTCAAGCTCGTGGACGCGTTTGGCGCGACCGGCTTCATCTAATTGGCTTAAAATCAACTCGCGTTGTTCTTTGATAGTCATTGTTATACCTCCCTTTTAAAATACTCCCACCTGTGCATATTGTAGCATAATTGTGATGATTGTCAAGTTATGGTATAATTTTGGTATGATTATCACAGGGAAAAAATTTAGCAAACCGGCGATGTCGCGGGTGATAAACGGTGATACGGTATTACCCGAGTCTGAGATGGCGTCAGAGAAGGTGCGACTAGATATTTTGATGCGAGAGATTTATAAGAGTTATAATCGTTCGACTTTGCAGAAATTTATCGAAAGTGGGTTTGTCAAAGTGGACGGGGAGTTGGTGACTAAGCCAAATACTAAGTTGACTCGAGGCGTGAAGATTGATTTGACGGTGCCGGATAAGCTAAAAAATGCTGATGTGAAGGTGGAGGTGATTTATGAAGACGATAATGTGATCGTGGTGAATAAGCCCGCAGGGCTTTTAAGCGAAGCGAAAGGTGAGTACTGCCCAGAAAAGACTCTGGCGGACTATGGAATGGTGGCGCATCGGCTAGATAGGGATACTTCGGGTGTAATGATTTTAGCGAAAAATGAAGATGTTTTGAAGTTCTTGAAGAATCAGTTTCAGCGGAGGACGGTGCACAAGACTTATTACGCGGTGGTCGAAGGGCGACCGAAATATGATCAAGTGCGAATCGATTTGCCGCTGCTAAGAGACAAAAATCGTCCGACGACTTTTCGGGTGGATGCTAATGGAAAGGAGTCAGAGACATTTATGCGGGTTTTGAAAACTAACGGTGAGCACTCTCTGGTGGAGCTTCGCCCGACTACAGGGCGGACGCATCAGCTCAGGGTGCACATGAAGTATCTAGGGCATCCGATTGTGGGGGATGCAGTGTATGGCAATGGTGATGCGGATAGGTTATATTTGCACGCGGGGGAGCTAGAGATTACTTTGCCTGGTGGGGAACGGCGGGTTTTCAGGGTGCCGAGACCGCGAAAATTTGATTTATTGGTAGCAGGTACGCAGGAAGAAAGCGCGGATAAAAGTTCCGAAAACAGGGGTAGCAATAAGGCTACAGGCGAGAGCTAACGATGTTTTTTAATGATACAGCTGAGATTGAGGAAATAGCGAGAAAAAGTGGGACTACTGTATTTGTGGTGCCGGAGGACGAGAAAGTCGAGATAAAAAACGCGATTTTGTTGAAGCCGGAAGAGAAAACAGTGATTACGATTGAACAGGTGCGCGATGCTTTGCAGACGGTGGGTGTGAAGCAAACAAATGAGCGCTTCATAGTGGTGAGGCCGGCTGAAGCTCTGAGCGAGGCGGCGGCTAATGCTTTTTTGAAAAATCTAGAGGAGCCGGGTGAAAGGGTACATTTTGTGTTGATAACAGCGAAACCCTCGATGCTGCTATCGACGATTATGAGCCGTGCGAAATTATATATTTTGAAAGTACCGTTTCGAGTGGATGGGGCGATCGCGGCTTCGGGAAAAACGAAGGATTTAGCAAAAAGGCTAATGGTGGCGAAGCCTAGTGAGTTGGTGGGGCTGGCTGAAGAGATTGCGAAAAAGAAGGATGGAGTGAGGGCGTATGCCCTAGAAGTAGTAGGTGCTGCGGTAGAGATGTTGTATAAATCGTATTTGATTACAGGTAAGCCTGGGTTTTTGCAAAAATTGCCCAAGTTTCTATCGGCTTATCAGGCGCTTTCCCAGAATGGGCACGTAAAATTGCAAATTGTGGCTAATTTGATATAATAGGGTTATGATTGCGATTTTTGTGATTATGTTTTTCTTGGTTTATCTTTGCTTCTTTTTCCCGCTGGAGTCTAAGCCCGAAAAGAAGGAAGAAAAATCACCGAAATACAATAACCAGATGAAAAAGCTGTGGCAAATTGCCCAGACGGCGATGAAGGAGCGTAAGCCATTTAGGGCGGAGAAAGCGCTTTTGACTATCCTGAAGTTTGACGAAAAGAATGCCGCAGCGTACAATCGGCTGGGGATTCTGTATGCTAAAGGGCAGAAATACGACGAGGCAGTGGAGTGTTTTGAAATTGCGCAGTCGCTTGATAATAACCCGGCATCTATCCATAATGTAGGGCTGATTTACCTGGAGACGGGAGCGTATGAGAAGGCGGCGATGGCTTTTACGCAGGCGATTGAGCTGGAGGGCGATGTGCCAGCGAGGTATATTGCACTAGCCAAGGCGGAGGAGAAATTGGGACGATCGAAGCGAGCGGTGGAAGCCTTGGAAAACGCTTACGAGCTGGACCCGAAGGTGACGACCTTGCGTGACATTCTGGCCATTTACGAGAACAACGGTGATACCGAAGCGGCGACGGCGACATCGGCGCGAATTGAGGCGCAAATCACGAGAGATAACGAAATGAAGCGTAAACGCGCTTTGGAGCGAATGCGGCGTAATATGACTCCGAAAAAGGTCTCTAAAACTGCTAATGTCGCGACTAGGACGCGAGTTCGGTCGAGGAATAATCGTATAGTGTCAAAATCTTCGACTAAAACATCGCCGAGAATCATAAAATCGCACGTGGGGAGGAAGCGAATCTAGGCGAGGTCGTTTCCAAAGAACGAATTTTGTTTTTGAAAGAGCGGATTGGATGTTGATTTTTGTATTTTATTTGATATAATTATAGTGGCGCTGGAATCGTCTAGTGGCAATGACAAGAGACTGTAAATCTCTCGCCTTCGGGCTTCGTAGGTTCGAGTCCTACTTCCAGCACCACCATTCAAATTGAAAGCCGCCAATGCGGCATTTTTCGTGCCTCGCTCGTCCATTAGACGCACTTCGGCACGAGAAAATACCACCTTGGCGGCTTTCAACTTTGAATGGACGCGTTTGGAGTAGGACAAGAACCGTAGGTTCGCCTTTTCAAGGAAACGAGCGAAAAAGAAAAATTTATTTTTCTTTTTCCGAGTGACGCAGAAAAGTCTAGTTTTTGCTTTAGCAAAAACTAGCGACCTACTTCCAGCTCTTTTTAATTCCGAGGCAACGCCCGGCGTTGTTTCTTTGCGAAGCAAAGAAACTGTCCTACTTCCATTTATATTTTATGTGTGCTATAATTGTTTTAAGTGCCGCGATAGCTCAGTTGGTAGAGCGCATCCATGGTAAGGATGAGGTCACCGGTTCAAACCCGGTTCGCGGCTCCAAGTCCCCGATTAAATCAAAATCTGCGCGCGCTAGCGCATTTTTTATTACCGAACGCAGCTCGGAGCAGAGGCGAAAATAGGCTCGCGGTGCGGGGGTCACGAGCCTATTTTCGCCCGCCCTTTTATCATTATGGTAGTATTCTAGTATGGGGGTTTGGTTTATTAAATACAGGTTCAACCCAAACAAATCTAGAGCCAACTTCTTTTTAGCTAATAAATCGTCAGATTTCGCGATTCTATAGATAGAGCCGAGTAAATCTAGCCATTTTCGCATCGGTTCAACCCAATTATTTTGATTCGCATCTTCCGATCCTAGGAGTTCAGACAATGACTTCTTTTTATTAAGCAGTTCATTCTTTTTTGTAACAAATGTTATGCGGTCTATATCTTGCTCTAAATAACTATCTAGTAAGATTTTTTGCTTCAAAGCGATGTCTTGGATTTTTTGCTCTATGTCATTTCGCCATTTACGAGTACTGCTTAAATTAACTTCGGCTTCAGTATTTAAGCGATTAATTAAGTAATCTGACATTTCGCTAGTTGGCGAAAACTCTAATAGAAAGCTTGAAAGCCGAGCTACTAATAATTCTTCTCTAATTGGCTTTTCTTTACATTTAATAGTTTTACTTTTACGAGAGCAACGATAATATGTATAATAATGCCGTTTGCCGGATACTTGAACTTTTACTTTATATTCTGCGGTAATCATCATACCGCAAGAACAATGAAATGTGCCGCATAAAATCTTATTCTTTTGCCATTTCTTTTTATTATGACAGCGCCGGTTTGATACCGCTTGAACTCTGTCAAAAAGAGATTTCTTTATGATTGGCTCGTGGATTCCTTCGTGGAGTTCGCCGCCATAACGGAATAACCCATAATAAAACGGATTAGATAAAATTACTCTAACTTGATCCAAAGAATAGGGCTTGCCACTACGAGATGCGGCGCCGCGTTCTTTCAGAAGTAAAGAAATCTCTTTTAAGGTATAGCATCCGCTCGCATAAGTTTCATAAACTTCGCGAATAACATCCGCAAATTGTTTATCTACTACTACGGTCTTAGTGTTTTTATCGTTTAAGTAGCCGAGCGGTGCCAAACCTGGAAAGATACCCCGACGGACTTTTTCACGAAGTCCCCGCTTTGTGTTTTCCGATAAACTATCTACATAATACTTACTTTGTCCGAAAGCCATATTTAACATAAACTTGCCTTGTGGGGTTGGCTCAAACCAAAAGGTAGGAAAAACTAATTTCGTGATTATTCCGGTATCTATTAAATAGACAACCTCGCCACCATCTACGGAATTACGCGCCAATCTATCCGGATGCCAGGCCAAAATGCCAGTCGCCTCACCGTTTTTAATTCTAGTAAGTAGTGAATTAAAAACGGGGCGACCTGGCATTTTGGCGGTGCGTTTTTCTATTAGCTCGTCTATAATAATTATATTATTATCACGAGCAAATTTTCGAAGTTCCGTTAGTTGCGCCTCAATAGATAAAACTTGCTTGTCTTCCGTATCAGTGCTTTTTCTAGCATAGAGAATTAGTTTTTCCATAAATACCTCCTTAACCAAAAAGCCGTCTTGATTTTGCAGATAATTTAACAGTATTGCTAAACTATATCAAGACGGCTTTTTGGACCTAAATAATAAAACAATACTGTTTATAAATTATCTGCACTTCAATTATAACAGATAAAATTCATTTATTCCAATATAAACCAAACCCCCAATACTAGAACTTTACCATAATGATAAAAGGGCGGAGGAAAATAGGGTCGCGGCCCCCGCCCCGCGCGCCTATTTTCGCCCCTGCTCCG
>JAZPZQ010000023.1:0-11556 GCA_045544765.1 Candidatus Nanosyncoccus sp. | reverse complement strand
GGTCCGCGGGGCGTTGCTTCTATACGGAAAGCACCCTTTCCGTCTGCTCGGCTCCTACGACGGTCGAGTCATACGCTGGGACGCCGGCAGAACCGCCTGCTTCGCGGGCGAACCTGTCGGGTCCGTCAGGAATATACGTCTCAGGACTCGAAAATCTGGAGATGTTCCCTGAAAAGACATCGTCGGACACCCCCGCCTCCTCGCCATCTTCGTCGACGAGGGATTGGATGAGGCGGGAGATGTTCCAGAGCTTGTTACAAAGGTTGCGACCAGAGATGACGGATTGCTCGCTGAAGGCTTGGTTCATACCGGCGGAGCGACCCCTTAAGATTCCGAGGCGGAAGGCGTCGGAGCCGTATTTGGCGACGAGATCCATTGGGTTGATGACATTGCCTTTAGATTTGGACATCTTTTGGCCGTGTTCATCGAGAACGAGGCCGTGGAGATAGACTTCTCTAAAGGGAACTTCGCCGGTAACGTAGAGTCCCATCATAATCATCCGGGCGACCCAAGCAAAGAGAATGTCGGCGCCGGTTTCCATAACACTAAGGGGATAATATGGGTTGGCATTTTCTGGGGTCCAGTCGGTGCAGACGATGGGCCAATGGCTACTTGAAAACCAAGTATCGAATGTGTCTTCGTCGCGAATGTAGCGAGCACCAGCAACCTCGATTTCTTGGAGATTGGTGCGACGATCAAAAATCCAGTCGGGCTCGTCGGTGGCATTGTCGGTGACTTTTCTGAACATTGGAATGGCGATGCCCCAAGGGATTTGGCGGGAGATGTTCCAGTCTTTGAGACCTTTTAAGTAATTGATGAGGACTTTTTTCTTGTTTGCGGGGTGGAATTTGATTTCGTCGTTTTCGAGGTGCTCGATGGCGGTTTTGGCTAGCGTCTCGACGTCGACAAACCATTGTTCCTTTAGCATTGGTTCGAGAACGGTGCCACATTTGTAACAGTGAGCGACGGAGTGGGTGATTTTGTGCTCGCCTTTAAGTAAGCCCTGCTCTTTTAAGTCTTTTAAGACCTGTTTACGACACTGCTCGGTGGCGAGGTCGTAGTATTTCTCGGGGACGTTGATCATTTTGCCAGATTCGGAGATGACCTGGATACGTTCGAGATGGTGGCGCTCGCCAACCTCGAAGTCATCGAAGTCGTGGGCGGGAGTGATTTTTACAGCGCCGGTGCCGTATTCGGGGTCGGCGTGTTCGTCGGCGATGATGGGGATGGTTCTGTCGGTTAAAGGCAGTTTCACGTGCTTGCCGATTAGATTCTTGTAGCGCTTGTCGTCCGGATTCACGGCTACGGCGACGTCGCCGAATAAGGTCTCGGGGCGGGTAGTAGAAACTATTACGCTTTTAAGAGTCAAAAATGATTCATTCTCTGACTCTTTATCGACCAGTTCATACTCGATGTCCCAGAGGGTGCCGGGTTCGTCTTGGTGGTCGACCTCGATGTCGGCGAAGGCGGTGCGGTGCTTGGGGCAGAAATTGACGAGCTTTTCGCCTCTGTAAATGAGGCCGTCATTCCACATTTTTTCAAAGGTGGTATAAACACGGTCGATGACGTTTTCGTCTAGAGTAAAGGTGAGGTCATCCCAAGAACAGGAGGCACCGAGGGCGCGGAGCTGGAGCTCCATGTTGCCGCGTTGCTCGGCGACGAATTGCCAAACTCTGGCATAGAGGTCATCACGAGAGAATTCGAAGCGGGTGTGACCTTGCTTCTCGAGTTCGCGTTCGTAGACGACCCAGGTCTCAAAGCCGGCGTGGTCGGCACCGGGGATGTACCAAGAAGAGAGACCTTTTAAGCGATAGTAACGAGTAAGGGAATCTTCCAATGCCACCGTGAGGCCGTGACCGATGTGGAGGTTGCCATTGGCGTTCGGTGGAGGCATGACGATAGAGAAAGTTTTAGAGCTCGAAATAATGTCATTTCGGGTCGCGTCGTTTTCCCCTGTCGCCACAGGGGAAAACGCGCTAAATCTCGCGCTGCCGCGCTCCGAAATCCCCTCAATGACATTATTCTCGAGCTCTTCCTCGAGTCTGTCATCGATGCCGTCGCCGTCGTCATCGACAGGGACGGTGGGGATGGTGGGGTTAAAGATGCCGCTGGCTTCCCAGGCCCCATAAATGTCTGATTCATACTCCCCCGGTTCGTAACTCGATGCGAATTTCATTTTAGTTGGTCCTCTTACTCTAATACTTGTACCAATTATAGCACAAAAACTAACTTAGAGGAGCGCGACGGTATAGTTAGTCGTGGTATTCGAGCTGGTCGCGGATTTGCGCAAATTCGTCTTCGGTGAGATTGAGGGTTTTGCCATACCGCCAAGCTGGGTCGAGAGGCATCAGATGGACGTGAGCGTGGGGGACGTCGGTGCCGACGACTTTCCAGAGGATGCGAGCGTTTAATTGCTTTTCTAGATGCTGGCTGAGTTTTTTGACGGTGTGCATGAGGGCCCGATAATCCTCATCAGGGAGTTCGTAGATTTTATCGACTTCGTTTTTGGGAATTACCAGGACGTGACCCTTGGATTCGGGGTGGATGTCGAGGAAGGCGAAGGTTTTGTCGTCTTCGTAGATTTTGTAGCAAGGGATTTCACCCTTGATGATTTGACTGAAGATGCTTGGCATTTTTATATCTCCTTATGATTAAGTAATAGATGAGGGCAAAAATAGCAGAAAAAGCGAGGGCGCCGAGAACATCGGAGAGCCAATGTTTATTCGCGAGGACACGGCCGACGCTCACGAGAATAATGAAGGCGAGCATAAAGAGGTCTAGAATAATGTAGGCGACTTTGGATTTTATGTAGCGGGGGAGGATAAGGGCTATTAACAGGAAAATGGTAGTGACAACCATCACGTGGGTGGAAGGGAAGGAGGCTTCGCCGGAGCCATCGGGGCGAGTGTTACAGATAAGGAATTTGTCGAAAACGACATAAGTGATGGCCATTAAGATTAGGGGGAGGGGGAACCAGAGGAGAGGTTTGTCGACTTTTTTCAAGGATTTGCGGGTAATCCACTGGTAGAGACCGAGGATGACAAATACCGCTAGCACCACAAAGGAGGCAATAAGTATAATATTTGTTACTTTGTTCCAATCCATGGTTTTATTATACAACAAAAAAGACCCATTTGGAGTCTCTTTTTGCTTGGTACGCCCGACAGGATTTGAACCTACGACCTTTTGCTCCGCAAGCAAACGCTCTATCCAGCTGAGCTACGGGCGCAAATGTGGATGTTGTGATTTTATTCGCGACATCCACCTAGAAATTAAATGAGCATCACCTTTAGGGGGTGACGTTTTTATTATAACATATTTTGGAAATTTGTGCAGGGGTATTTTGTAGAAATGTAGCGTACAGTATACAGCGGCGCTGTATTATAAGCGTTATGTGATTTGTGGTTTTGGGGGAATTATGATAGAATAAGAGGCGGAAGCGTGGCCGAGTGGTTGAAGGCGCACGACTCGAAATCGTGTGGGGTCGCAAGACTCTCGAAGGTTCGAATCCTTTCGCTTCCGCCACGCTCTAGCGAGCGTGCTCAAAAAGCAGGAATCGTATCTCGCTGAAGCTCGATGCGAATCCATTCGCTTCCGCCAGAAGAGACGCCATTTTGGCGTTTTTTGTTTATCTGGTATAATGGGGGTAGTTAAGAGAGGAGACGACGGAGATGACGGAAGAGAATGTTGAAAACAGAATTGAGATTTATCAGGGAGAGACGGGGGAAGTGGTTTTTGATGTGGATGCGGAGGCGGAGACGATTTGGGCGACTAGGGCTCAAATCGCACAATTATTTGGCGTAACGCCGAGAAACATTACTGACCATATCAAACATATTTATGAGGAGGGTGAGCTAGTGGCTGATCCAACCAGTGCAAAAAATGCACAGGTTGAGGGGCAGAGACCAACTAGGAAGAAAAACTTCCTAGTTCGAACTGAGGGCGGAAGAACGGTACGACGCGAAGTTGATATGTATAATCTCGATATGATTATCTCGGTGGGGTATCGGGTGAATTCGAAGAAGGCGACGAAGTTTCGGGTGTGGGCGACTTCGGTACTAAGGCAGTATTTAACTAATGGGGTGGCGGTGAACCAGAGAAGGCTCCTCGAGATGCGGGAGAAGGAGGAAGTGAAGAAACTCCACGATGTGGAGGAGATGATGGCGCTAGTAAGGAGATTAACGGCACGAAACGAGTTAGATGCGGGAGAGGCCAACGGTGTGCTAGAAGTGATATCGAAATACGCGGGGAGTTTTCAGACTTTGGAAGAGTATGACGACGGGTTTATTGATTTGTCGTTTATGAGTGCAAAGAAGCGAGTGAAGGAACTAACTATTGAAATGTGTAAGTCGGCAGTGGACCAACTTCGGGGAAGCGTGGGTGGGTCGGATTTATTTGGAAAGGAGAGGAATGGGAGCTTTGAGGGGAACCTGGCGACGATTTTTCAGAGTTTTGACGGAAAGGAACTATACCCTAGCGTGCCGGAGAAGGCGGCGAATCTATTGTATTTTATCATTAAGGACCATCCGTTTTATGATGGGAACAAGAGGATTGGGGCGCTACTGTTTATCCTGTTTTTGACTTTGAATGATTGTCATTTGACGAAAAAGGGAGAGACGAAGATTTCAGATAGGGCGCTCACGGCGATTGCGCTGCTCATTGCAGAGAGTGAGCCGAAAGAGAAGGCACTAATCGTGTCGCTAGTTTGTAAGTTGCTTGCTTGAGGTGATTTGTGATATAATTGCGGTATGAAAGAGCAAGAAAAGTCCAAGCCAAAAAACAAAAACGGTGGACTAAAAGGGAAGACGCAAAAAATCAAGGCGAAGCTGCTGAAGTCGTATTACGGCAATCCGACGAAGGATATGAAGCTGATCGCGATTACAGGTACCACGGGGAAGGTGACTGTGGCGCATTATGTACATGAGATTTTGAAGGCGGCCGGGGAGCAAGTGGCAGTGCTGGCGAGTGACCAACCGTTTAAAATTGGGATGCTTCATAAGTTCTTATCGGATGCGTGGAAAGCGGGGGCGAATTACGTAATCGTAACGGTGCCGGCGGAGGGGCTGCGCGATAATGTGTTTTATGGACTGCCGGTAGCAGTGGCAGCGATGACGAATTTTGTGACGGCGGGGTTAAATGATATGACGCCGGAAGAATATATTGAGACAGAGAAGACTTTGTTCCGGATGAAACCGGAGATTGTGGTGCTAAATAGTGATGATTTGAATTATGATACTTTTTGTAGGTACAACGGCAAGGATAAGACGGTGACTTATGGGCAGACGAGCGCGGATGTGAAGATTTTGAATTCAAAATTGTATAACAAGGGGACTGAGGCGACTTTGTCGATTAATGCTGAAATCTTGCCGGTGGCGACTTTTGTGCCGGGGGAAACGGCGGTGTCGTATATGGCTTGTGCGGCAGCGATTACGAATGCGATCGGAATCTCGCACGAGAGCATTATTGAGGGTATTGCGGAATACGAACCTTCTTGAACTTTTCTTTCGAAAAAGAAAAGTTCAGCAAAAGAAACCAGCTCTAAAACTAAACCAGAAGTCAATTCCGGTTTAGTTTTTGTTTAAGAATATTTCTTGTTTCGTCGATATCAGAAAATTCGTATTCTCCAGAGGCGCGGAGGATGGATTTTTCGTGGCCTTTGCCGAGAATGAGGACGAGGTCGCCTTTCTTTGCCTTGTCTAGGGCTAGCTTGATAGCTTTCTTGCGGTCTAGTTCTTTGAAAAGATTTTTGCCTAGTGTCATACCTTGTCTCGTGGCGCCATCGATGAAGCCGGCGGCGATTTTTTCAGGGTCTTCGTCACGGGAGTCGTCTTCGGTGATAATCACGATATCGGAATGTTTGGCGAGGATTTCGCCACGAATGGGGCGGGTAGAAGGATCACGACGACCGGCGCCGCCGTGAACGGAAATGATGCGACCTTTATGACCTTTGACGGAATCGAAGACTTTTTCGAGGGCATCGGGAGCGTGAGCATAATCTACAATGACTGTGAAGGGCTGACCTTCATCGATAATATTCATCCGACCTTCGACGTTATCGAGGGATTTGATGCCCGCTTCGATTTGAGTGTTAGACAGACCGAGTTTTTGACCGACAAGGGCGGCGGCAAGGGAATTATAGACATTGAATTCGCCCGGAATCTGCGTCTCTATATTTATATCACCAAATGAATATTTTACGCCATTTACGCTTAGTTTGATGTTTTTGGCACGATTTTCGCCGTGATTTATACCATAGGTGATATATTCTCGAGAGAGAGTTTTGTAGTATTTAGTGGCGGGATCGTCGGCATTTAGGATGCTGAACTTGGCTTTTTTGAAAAGTTTGCCTTTGGCGTTACGATAATTTTCGAGGGTTTTGTGGTAGTCGAGGTGATCGTGAGTGAGGTTGGTAAAGACAGCGATTTCGAAGGGAATACCGAGAGTACGAAATTCGGCAAGGGCGTGAGAGGTAACTTCGAGGACGAGAAAATCGACTTTTTGGTTCGCAATATCGGAAATACGTTGATTCAAGGTGGTAGCATCTACCGTAGTCATATGGCCAAGCTCAGGTTTAAGCTTGTCTACGCCGTAAGCGACGGTGGTCATTAGACCGGTTTTGTAGCCAGAATGGCGAAGCATTTGCCAAATCATAAAACAAGTGGTGGTTTTACCGTTGGTACCAGTGACGCCGATAACGCGGAGGTGTTTGGCGGGGTGATGGAACCTAGTGGCGGCGATGACCGCCTGGGCGAGGTGATAGGGAAGAACGGCGGTGTTGTAGAAGGGGAGTTTTTCGAGCTGCTTTTTCATATTATCTGTAGTGCTTTAGTGATTCAATAGAATCTTTGCGTGCGGCCTTGAGGGCGGGATAAATCCCGAAGATGATACCGATGATGAGGGTGGTCGCGAAGGTGATAGCGACAATTTGCCAGCTGATGTAGGGGGTGAATGGGGTGATAGTGGAGAGAAGGAAAGCGAGAAGATAGCCGAGGAGGAGACCAAAAATGCCGCCTAAGATAGAGAGGATAAGAGCCTCGAAGAGGAATTGGATGAGGATGTTGCGAGAGGAGGCGCCGACGGCTTTCCTGATGCCGATTTCGTGAGTGCGCTCAGCTACAGAGACGAGCATAATATTCATCACACCAATGCCACCGACAACGAGAGAAATGCCGGCGACGATGGCAAGCATACCGGAAACAATAGTAAAGAGGTTACTAGCTGGGTGAGTAATTTCGTCACCGTAAGCGACGGTGAAGTTTTTGTCACCGTGTTTTGCTTCGGTGAGGGCGGTCTCGATGGCAGATTTGGCGGGGGCGAGACTTTCGGTGTTGGCTACCTTGATGTTGATTTGCTGGATTTGGGTGGAGCCGGTGATTTTGTCAAGGGAATCGATATCCATAATGAGGGCGTTATCATAGTCAATATTGTCAAAATTGATGGTCTTGTCGATCTTATCGAGGACACCGACAATCATAAACTTCTCGCCCATAATGGTGACGGTCTTGCCGACGGTGCTGTTGATAGTATTAAAGAGGGCGAGTGAAAGGGTATGACCTAGAACTACCGAGGTAGCGGAATTTTCTTCGGTGAGGAAGGCGCCATAGCGGATGGGGAGCGATTCGATTTTGATAAAATCGGTGTTGGTGCCAAGAATGGGGACCGAGTCAAAGGTATTCTTCTCGGTAGCGACGGTATTGGTAGAGATAGCAATGGGGGCGACAGCGGTGACATTTTCGACCTTCTTGATGGCTGAGGTATCAGAAATGGCGAGGCTGGATTTCTGGAAGGAATTGGCGGAAGTTAACTCCTCGACGATACCCGTGACAGAATCCTTAGTAGAACTGGGGCGGACAACCATAAGGTCGGCGCCGATGTCGTTGATTTCGGATTTGACGAGATTAGAAATACTGCCAGTGAGAGAAAGAATGAGGATGATGCTGGCGACACCGATGGCAATGCCGAGACAAGTAAGGAAAGAACGGGTGCGGTTCTCCTTGATGGAAGTCCGCGCTAGTTTGAAATGGGTTCTCAGGAGCATAGCCATTATTTTTTCCTCCTTCTGTGGGATTTTTTGCGTTTCTTATGCCTATCGGCACCATCATCACCTAGGGAAATAAATTCGTCTTTTTTCTTCTTAATCTTGACGGAGATGGGTTGAGGGAGGTTAGCGTCGGCGACGGTCTTAACGTCGGTGTCGATTTGACCATCAAGCATATTGATGACACGAGTAGCATAAACGGTGAGGGCAGGGTTGTGAGTGACCATTATAATGGTATTGCCTTCTTCGTGAATGGCTTTTAGCTCTTCCATCACAATATGGGAGCTACGAGAATCGAGATTACCAGTGGGTTCATCGGCAAGGATAATCTCAGGATCGCCAACGATGGCGCGGGCGATAGCGACGCGTTGCTGCTGGCCACCGGAGAGCTGATAGGGAAGATAGTATTCGCGTTCTTCGAGATGGAAACGCTTGAGGGCGCTGGAAGCTTTCTTAAGACGAGAAGTCTTGGAATAACCGGTGTAAATTAGGGGCAGGGAAACGTTTTCGATAATGGGAAGGTCGTCGATGAGGTTAAAATTCTGGAAAATGAAACCGATTTTTTTGGCACGGAGTTTCGCCTGTCGTCTAGCGGAAATGCCAGCGACGTTTTCACCGTTTAGGTAATATTCGCCACGAGTGGCACGGTCCAAGAGACCAATGATGTCTAGTAGTGTGGTCTTGCCGCAGCCAGAGGGGCCCATAATCATAATGAATTCGCCGCGTTTGATTTCGAGGTCAAAATCTTTCAGGGCGAAGGACTCGGTGTCGCCGTAGCCGTAGCGTTTGGTCAAACCTTTCAGTTCAATTAATGTGTTGTTTTCGCTCACCTTTTGCTCCAAATATTTTTTAGGTGGCGGAAAGGACAGGATTTGAACCTGCGAACGAGTTGCCCCGTTACACGCTTTCCAAGCGTGCGCCTTAAACCACTCGGCCACCTTTCCGTCTTAAAAATATTCTAGCACGGAAATTTAGTAAAGTACAGACGGAAAATGGAAGATTGTTGTGTAATTTTGAGTTGGTTGGAAAATGGATGGCGGGCAAACAATCCGGAACAACGGAACTACTATACACTACCTAGTATACATCGTATAGGATAACCGCCGTGGCGAAAGTGGCTGCCGTAGCTGACGCTTGTAGCAGTCACGTTGCGAAGGTACATATAGTAGGTACTGAGCCAAGTAGAAGACCAGAAGCCGCCGTCCGTACCAAGATTGGACCGCGAGCTACCATAGAAGAGGTAACCCGACAGGGGAGTAGATAAGGCGGTGTTATGAGTGACAGCTTGAGTCATGGCAGTTTGTCCACCTAGAGTACCGCCGGCGTAGTAAGCGGAATAAAGGGCGCCGAACTCACCATCATAGTTTGGTAAATGCCAACCAGCCGGGCAGATATCACCGTCTATGTCACGATAAGAGCTAGTATTAGGATCGGTGGTGGGGGAGCCGGTGTAGTCGGTACCATTACCCCAGCAGTAAGTACCAGCTGAGGTAGCACAGTAGTTGTAATAAACGCCCACTTTACCACTGCCAAGCCCAAAGGTGACAGGAGCGATATCGTCTTTGAATCTAGCAGCGGCCTGGGGGACGGAATAACTGTAGCTACTATCCCACTCGGAGCCAGAAAGCCCGGCGGTGGGATATTGGTCCGAGGTAGTACCAGTGCTGGTGCCTTTGAGGTAGGCGAGCTGAGCGTCAGTGGCATTGGTGTTAGTAGAGCTAAGAGCATTAATGACCGTGGTGTTGGTAAGGTCTAATCTTAAGTTGTCCAGCATCCAGATATTACCATCACAGAGTCTAGCGACGTAGTAAGCCTCGTTGTCACGTGGGTCATATACGAGTTGTGGAACCACAGCTTCATTCTTACAATTACTAGAGACTGGGCCTGTGGGGACGGTGAGGGTAGTGATGCTAGTGGTGGCTTCTGTGCCGGTGACAGTGATAGTAGCGTCTCCGACCACAGTATAAGTGGTAGTGTTATAAGTGTTATTCGCAAACGTGCCGGCAGTAGCAGACCAACTACCAATACCGTATTTAGTAGGAAAGACACCAGAGATTCGGTAAGTCTTACCTTCTATAGCTTGGGTGGTCTGGCCATTGGTATAGGTGGTGCCGTCAAAATAGATGCCGGTGGCGTTGGTGCCGAGGTTAAAGGTAATGGTATAAATCTTATCCCACTGAGCGTAGAGGGTGACATTAGCGATCTCAGTACCGGTTTTAGCATAGAACCGACCAGCATCAGCATAGGAAGTGCCGCTACCGTCAGGCTCGGTGTTCCAGCTATTGAAAGCGTAGCCGGTCCTGGTGAAGCCGTTGGTGGTAAGGTTAGTTAATGTATTGGCGCTGATAGTCTGCGTATTATTGGTGCCAGTGGTACCGGTAGCATCATTAGCATTCTTGTCAAAGGTCACGGTAGTAGAACCAGTGTTGGCTTGGCGGGCAATACAGCGGATAGACATACCTCTGCCACGAACTGAACTACTCGTGCTATAAAAGGCTGGATAAAGACCAGAACTATAAGCATATGGAGCGTAGGCGGTAGTATTACTATAAACTGTACTGGACCAGAAGTAACCATAAGAACCGAGGCTAGAAACGGAGCTAGTGCCGTTTTTATAACCTGCGGCGACCATATACATAGGGTTATTTCGGATATTAATCCAACCATTAGTGGTATAAGTGGCGGTGCCAGAAGTGACATACCTGGTGGCTAGACCTTCGCTGACCCAGGTGTAGTTAATCTCACTATAGTAACCTGGGGTACCGGCAGTGGTGCTGGTGCGGCTTTCCGGGAGGCGCCAACCAGCCGGGCAAATGGAATCAGGAGCAGTGGTATATCGGGTGGTGATAGAGCTAGTGTCATTAGAAGCTACCGCGGCAGACCAGTTATAATAGTTACCAACGTGATAGTGGGGGCAGGTGCCATCAGGGTGAGCAGTCTCGCAGGCAGATTTGCTGGTATAGTCTGTAGTAGTGCCGGTAGTAGAAACATAGCGGTAGATATCGCCAGAATCAAAAGAGCGAGGTGCGGTATTAGTGTTGCTACCATAGTCTGCTGCTGTAGTAACGGTAGCAGTACTGGGAGTCCAGGTGGCAGTAGTATCATTAGTGGTCCAGCCTAGGTCTGTATTAGCGTGAGTTAAGGCTGCTACATTAGTAGGAGTGGTTTCTAAGTCTAGGTCTAGGTTTTGCGTCATCCAGACTCTACCGTCTTTCATTTTAGCAACATAGTAAGTCTTCCAATCACGGTTGTCTTTTAATTGATATTGAGTACCTTCTACCATAGAGTTAATGATGGAGTCGGAGTTAGAACTAGTGAAGTCTTGCATACAAAGAGCTTCAACAATGGTAGTAGCAAGAGGATTACAAGATTGATTGGCAATAGCAGTAATTACATAAGTACCAGCATAAGAACCTACGGCAGTTTCATTATTAGCTCTAGCGCCAATGGCAATAGTATAGTTACCACTATCATTAGTACCAGTGGTTTGGTCTAGAATGTCACCGGTTTCGGTGGGA